>NZ_JARDAK010000004.1:0-291748 GCF_056470645.1 Pseudoalteromonas sp. TP27
AGATGAAATTAAAATAACCGAGTAGGAAAGGTAAATAATTAACCTAAAAGTAGATTTTATGGCACAGTTTTATTTTTTAATTAGAGTGGCTGTCTAGTTTAGTTTTTGTTTCTTACGGCATGCGCTACTGCCAATTACACCACAGGTAGTGATTTTAAAACGGATAAAGTGGATCAAATAGAAAAAGGAGTTACAACTAAAGAGCAGGTCGCTGAATGGTTTGGCCAACCGTACTCAAAAAGTGTTATTAATGGTAATCAAGTTAAGTGGCTTTATTTTTATTCACAAGGAACATCTAAAGCTCAATCTTATGTGTTTACTATGAAGGTTCAAACAGAGGGCACTCAAAAAACGCTAGATATACTTTTTGATGACGGCATTGTTTCAAACTACACCTATACCAATGGCGCAGCGCCTCAAATGAACATTAACTGATATAAATGATAAGGACGGCGTTTAGAAAGTGTTAAACGCCGTAATTAGTTAGCAGACAACAATTAAACTCACTTAAGTTTCAATTATTACCGCAGTACCTGAAGCCACTATAAATAACATACCTGATTTACCACCGCCTGATATTTCACTGTAATCTAGATCTATACCTATTACAGCGTTAGCACCTGATGCAAAGGCCTCTTTTTTCAATTCAGCTAATACGTTCTTACGAGCATCTTGTAAGGTATTTTGGATACTTTTATTTCGGCCACCGAAAATATCACTCATGCTGGCGAAAAAATCTTTGAATAAATTCATTCCATATGCGCATTCAGCAGTTATAACGTCCAATCTTTTTATAACTTTTAAATTTGATGCGGTTTCAGTAGTGAGCATAACTTCATTGGGGCTTCGGATTATTTTATAACTTTTATCAATAGGGGCTTTTTCTTGCTTATCGGTATCAAGAGCAATCTGATTGTCCTTAACTTTATTTTGCATAGTAGATAATTTAATTTTTAAATATATATCTTTAGTCGACTCTATTTTATGAGCAGTTGATTCTGATACGTTAGTTAAATGCTTACCATAAAAAAGAACGTCGTATGATGTGATATCTTTAACGGTTCGTAATCCAGCAACACCGTAATCTTTTGACTCATAGCGAAGTGATGTAGTAGTAAGGTAAAGCTCATTATTTTTTAGGTCAGTAAGCCTTTCACCAGTATTATTATTTACGATTTTACTCTCACTCAAGCCATGCTTTTTATAAATACCAGCTTGGCTATATAGTGTAGTTAAATTACAAAGAAAATTATCTTTATAAAAAATTGATGCGACCCCTTTGTAACCGTCTTTTTTTAATGAAAAACTGAGGCAGTCAATTTCGTAAGTTGTTTCCGTAAAATTATTCGTTAGACCTTTCTCATTTAAAGTCCATTCAGTTTTAGTATTTGAAGTTTTAGATTGTGTGCTATCTGATAGAAACATAACCATCCTTAGTAGTTTTAGTAATACAAGAATTGCAAAAGTAATCTCAAAACTCAAGACATTTAGTTTTTATTGTTCAAGCTTTATTAAACACGCTTCATAGCTAACTGAGCTGCCCAAAATGAGCGCTAAAAAGGGTATAATAAGAGTCCATACAGGGGGATATATGAATACATCACATAAAGTTGATAACGATAAATTAGTGTTTAAGGCGCTTGTGCTAAAGCTTAATGAATCAGGTAAATATAATAACCCTAGCTACCAGCTTTTAGTTAACCACTTGAATAACATTAACTTAAAAACTAGTTGGGGTAATAGGTGGACTCGAAAAAGCTTATTTAGGTATTTACAAAGAAATGGCTTTTCGGGTGTATGGGGGCTTAGAAAGAGCTTAGAGCAATATAGTAAGTTAGCTAAATTTTTATAGGGTATTTTCCTACTTCATAGGAAGAGTTTCGCAACCAGTACGCGCGAACAAACCTAAGCGATAAATTTTATTTCCCGACTATAAAAAAGAGTAGAGTGGCTACATATTGGCTACACACAACAAGTATGGCTTTAATGAGATGTTTTTAAATAGAGGTAAGGTGTTGATTTAATTGGTCGGTATGGAGAGATTCGAACTCTCGACCCCTGCCACCCCATGACAGTGCGCTACCAAGCTGCGCCACATACCGACTTTGTATGCAATAGTACGTGTATTTTTTTAAAAATCAATAAGCGATTGTTTGTTTGGATGTTTATTACGCAAGAGGCATAAAATAGCTCTCTTGCGGTGTATTAATTGGCTAGTCTTTATTTAACCACTTTTTGATCGAGTCATACATCTCATCTCGTATTAATGGCTGGGCTTTTTTGTTAGGGTGTAAACTATCGTTTTGCATTAGATCAGATTGGCTGGCAATATTTAGCATAAAAAAGTTCATTAAATGCGCATTTGTTTCTTCGCTAACGTCTGTAAAAGTGTCTGTAAACATTTTGCTATAACGCGGACCGTAATTAGGGGGAATGTAAATCTCCATTAAGGCGGTCATCGCATTAGCTGCTTGGCTTTTTTGAATAAGAGACGTTAAGTTAGCTTGCATTTTTTTAACTGGAAAACCACGTAAACCGTCGTTAGCACCTAGCTCAATAAGTACATGAGTGGGTTCATATTGCTCAAGCAATGCATCTAAACGACGTAGGGCGCCTCCAGATGTTTCGCCACTAATACTGGCGTTGATAAGTTCTATGTCGGTTTGTTCGTCATCGTATTTATCTTGTAACAATTTTACCCAGCCTTCTTCTTGTTGAAGTCCGTAGGCTGCACTTAAACTGTCACCGAGTATTAAAATCGTGTTGTTGGCTGCTGCGCTCAGCGGTTTGATAACTAAAAATAAAATGAATACTAAACGAAGGATTGAATGAGTCATATGTCAGCGCTTTCTCAATTAAATATAATACAAGTTAATGGTTTGTCTAAAGTAGTCTCTACCTTTGAAGGTGAGCTGCCCATCCTCAGCGACATCAGCTTTAATGTCAAGCATGGCGAGTCTGTTGCTATTGTTGGCACGTCGGGTTCTGGTAAATCTACGTTACTCAGTTTATTAGCAGGGCTGGACACTGCAAGCAGCGGCGAAATATTTTTAGATGGCGAGCCATTACACAATTTAGATGAAGAAGAACGTGCTGCACTGCGCGCGGCTAAAATTGGATTTGTGTTTCAATCGTTTATGTTAGTACAGAGCTTAACTGCACTTGAAAACGTTATGCTACCAGCAGAACTTGCTGGCGAAAGTGATGCGAAAGAGCAAGCAATAGCCCTACTTGAAAAAGTAGGCTTGAGCCATCGAATTGATCATTACCCGTCGCAACTCTCTGGCGGCGAGCAACAACGTGTTGCTATTGCGCGAGCATTTATTGGTACACCTAAAATACTGTTTGCTGATGAGCCTTCGGCTAACTTAGACAGCAAAAACGGTAAAATGATTGAATCCTTATTATTTGATTTAAATACTCAACATGGCACTACGCTTATTTTAGTTACTCACGATGAAGGGCTTGCACAAAAATGTGAGCACATTATTCAAATAGAAGCGGGTTTACTAGTAAAAAGCGAAGTAGAGGACGTTGCCGATGTGGGTTAAGTTAGCGCTTAAGTTATTTTCGCGAGAATTTCGCCGTGGTGAGTTAACCGTTATAAGCGCGGCTATCGCACTTGCTGTTTTAACCGTGCTTACACTGTCTATGGTTACTGAGCGAATAGGGAAAAGTATTGCGCAAAAAAGCAGTGCTTTTATTGCAGCAGACCGTGTACTTGCAAGCGATCATATTCTCGACACCGCTTTTATTACTCAAGCACAAAGCCAAAATTTAAAAACGGCGCAAATGGTGTACTTCGACACTATGTTGTTTGCCGATGATGAAATGCAGTTTAGCTCAGTAAAAGCGGCATCTAATGCGTATCCGCTAAAAGGGCAGTTAAAAGTTAAAGATACCCTAACCGGTGAAACTAAAGTTGCTAATAGCGGACCAACGCCGGGTAATGTGTGGCTAAGTGAGTCGGTATTTTACAGTTTAAATATTGATATAGGCGCGCAAGTAGAGCTTGGCGCTGCATTATTTAATGTTTCTAAAGTTATTGTAGAAGAGCCAGACGCGCCATTTAATGTATTTTCGAGTAGTCGCCGTGTGCTTATTAATATTGACGATGTGGCAAAAACCGAAGTTGTGCAACCGGGTAGCCGAGTTTATTACCGCCAACTTTATGCCGGTAATGAGGCCGATATAAATAGCTTTTATGAGTGGCTTAAACCACAAATGAAAGAAAACCAACAATGGTATGGTGTTAAAGACCGTCAATCACCTATTTCAAACAGCTTAAATCGCGCAGAGAGCTTTTTATTACTAGCCGGTCTATTGGGTATTATTTTGGCAGCAGTGGCTATAGCGGTTTCAGCAAAACGTTATTGTGAACGCCAATATGACCCAGTAGCGATGATGAAAACATTGGGCGGTAGCCGCTCAATGATCCGCAAAATATACATGCTGCATTTATTGCTTGTGTGTGCAATGGCGGTAAGTATTGGGCTATTAATTGGTTATGGCTTGCAAGAAATAGCAACAAGTTACTTATCAAAAAGTATGGGCACAGAGCTACCTTTAGGTGGCTTTAAACCTTGGCTGGTGGCTATAAGCACTGGCGTAATTTGTGCTGTTATGTTTTCTATTAAACCGTTGTTTGATTTATTTGATATTCCACCGCTTAGAGTGCTGCGCCGTAATTTAGGCGACAAGTTAGCAGTAAGCCGTGTGCATTTAGGTATGAGTGCGCTAACTGTGTTTTTATTAATGTGGTTATTTAGTAACAACATAAAAATAACGCTTATTTTGTTTGCCTCAACACTTGCGCTAATTGGTGTGTTGTTTTTAGTATCTAAATTAATATTTGGTGGCGGCCGAAAACTTGGCTTAAAACCAGGTAATAGTTGGTCGCTTGCAATTGCGTCTATTCAAAAGCGTGCAAACGTAAATGCAGTGCAGTTAATTAGCTTTTCGTTAGCGATTAAATTACTGCTGTTTTTAGTGGTACTTAAAAACGATATGATATCTGATTGGCAGTCGCAACTACCAGACGACGCGCCTAATGCGTTTTTAGTTAATATTACGCAAAATGAGCTTGAGCCAATTAATGAATATTTAGCTCAAAAAGATATTCAGGTATCGGAGTTTTATCCAACTATTCGTGGGCGCGTAAATGCGGTAAACGGCGAGTTGGTAGCACGTTCTGTATCGCTGCAAGATAACGAGAAAAAAGACGAAGAAGCCCGTGCAGGTATTGGCCGTGAGCTAAACCTTACGTGGCTTAAAGATGTACCAGATCAAAACGAAGTAACACAAGGCGCGTGGTTTGGTGAAAATGCAACAGCCGAAGCCTCAGTAGAGGAGTCGATGCTTGAGCGTTTAGATGTTGAGATAGGCGATACGCTTACTTTTTTAATTGGTTCGCAGTCGTTCGACGCTAAAATTACCAGTGTTCGTAAAGTTAATTGGGCTACGCTAAAACCTAACTTTTTTATTATTTTAAGCCCAGATGTACTTGCAGATTTTCCTGCAACGTATATTTCGTCGGTACGCATAAACCCAGAGCAAAAGCGTGACTTTAGCCAGTTACTGCGCACTTACCCAACTATTACAGCCATTGACATTGATAACTTTGTTAAGCAAATACAAACAACTATTTCGCAAGTATCGCTCGCCATTGGCTTTGTACTGGCTATTGTTGTGCTGTGTGGCGCGCTTGTACTTATATCGCAAGTGCAAGCTAGCTTGGGTGAACGTATGCAAGAAATTGTAATACTGCGAACACTTGGTGCTAAAAGCCGATTAATTAAAAACGCGACCCTGTATGAGTTTTTATTACTCGGTGGTTTAGCTGGTTTAGTCGCTGCATTTTTTAGTGATATAGCGCTTTTAATTGTGCAGCAACAAATGTTTGATTTAGCCGGTAAGCTACACCCACATATATGGATTATTGGGCCGGTAGCGGGCGGTGTATTTGTAGCAGGTTTAGGCTATTTAATGATTGCCCGAACACTTAAACAAAACACTCAAGGATTAGTACGTGCCCTAGGGTAAGCTTAAACTAACATGCGCCTTCTAATGCCCATCTAACACATGGGCATTTTTGTTTTTCTTTGTACTGGTAATTTATACAGTGCTCTGGCATTATTAGCGTAATTTAAAAATAACAATAATGAGAATGCAAGTTTGGCCATTATTTTAGGGATCGATCCTGGTTCACGTTTGACCGGGTATGGCGTTGTTGCCCACCAAGGTTCTAAATTTACATACTTAGGCAGTGGCTGTATTAAGTTAGCCGATCATCCTTTTCCGGTTAGACTTAAAATGATCTACCAAGGCATTACACAGCTTATTGAGCAGTTTTCGCCAGAAACCTTTGCCATTGAAAAAGTATTTATGGCGCATAACCCCGATTCTGCTTTAAAACTAGGTCAAGCTAGAGGCGCCGCGATTGTTGGCGCTGCAATGGCCGACTTACCCGTATTTGAATACTCAGCTAGGCAAATTAAGCAAGCGGTAGTAGGAAACGGTGGCGCTGATAAAACACAAGTGCAACACATGGTAAAAAATATTTTAAAACTACCCGGTACACCACAAGCCGATGCCGCTGATGCACTCGCTATTGCTATTTGCCATGCCCATTCAGAACAAAATTTAATTAAACTAGCGGGTAGCGCAAGCAAAACCGTTAGAGGACGTTTAAGGAAATAACTATGATAGGCCGTTTAAATGGTATTTTAGTCGAAAAACAGCCACCAGAAATCTTACTCGAAGTAAGTGGTGTAGGTTACGAAGTACAAATGCCAATGACCTGTTTTTACGATTTACCAAAAATTGGTGAAAACGCGATTGTTTACACGCACTTTGTAGTGCGCGAAGATGCTCAACTATTATTTGGTTTTAATAATAAAGTTGAGCGTGCCTTATTTAGAGAGCTATTAAAAGCAAATGGCGTTGGTCCTAAACTTGGTTTAGCTATTTTGTCGGGTATGTCGGCTAAGCAATTTGTGAGTTGTGTGAATAACGAAGACTCAACATCGCTTGTTAAATTACCGGGTGTAGGTAAAAAAACAGCCGAGCGTTTAGTACTCGAAATGAAAGACAGATTAAAAGATTGGGGCAATGATTTATTTACGCCATTTAGCGATAGCGCAGTAATAGAGCCAATGAGCGATGCGACAATTGCTAATAATGCAGCAGACGATGCCGTATCAGCACTGCTTGCATTAGGTTATAAATTGCCACAAGCTCAAAAAGCAGTAAAATCGATAAGCAAACCCGATATGTCTACTGAGGTTCTTATTAGAGAATCTTTAAAATCAATGTTGTGAGTAACCCATGATTGAAGCGGATCGCTTAATTGATGCGACTGAAAAAACAAATGAAGACTCTATTGATCGTGCAATAAGACCAAAACTTTTAGCCGACTACAGAGGCCAGCCTCATGTTAAGCAGCAAATGGAAATTTTTATTGAAGCTGCCCGAACCCGTGGTGAAGCGCTCGATCATTTATTAATATTTGGCCCTCCAGGACTTGGTAAAACCACGCTTGCAAACATTGTGGCCAACGAATTACACGTAAGCATTAAAACAACATCAGGCCCAGTACTTGAAAAAGCGGGCGATTTAGCCGCACTACTTACTAATTTAGAAGAAGGCGATGTACTGTTTATTGATGAAATACACAGACTAAGCCCACAAGTTGAAGAAATACTCTACCCAGCAATGGAAGACTATCAGCTTGATATAATGATTGGTGAAGGCCCAGCTGCACGTTCTATTAAATTAGATTTACCTGCATTTACACTTATAGGTGCAACCACACGAGCAGGCTCACTTACATCACCACTTCGTGATCGTTTTGGTATTGTACAGCGATTAGAGTTTTACTCTGTAGAGGATTTATCACATATAGTAGGGCGTTCAGCACATTATCTTGATTTAGAAATGTGCGACGATGGCGCAACCGAAATTGCACAACGCTCGCGCGGCACACCGCGTATAGCTAACCGCTTATTGCGCCGCGTACGCGATTACACACAGGTAAAATCTGACGGTACAGTAAACGCCGAGGTAGCTAAGCAAGCCCTTGATATGATTGACGTAGATAAAAGCGGTTTTGATTATATGGACCGAAAATATTTACTCGCCATAATTGAAAAATTTATGGGTGGCCCAGTAGGGCTCGACAATGTAGCGGCTGCTATTGGCGAAGAGCGTGAAACAATAGAAGACGTAATAGAGCCATTTTTAATTCAGCAAGGGTTTATTCAGCGCACACCACGTGGGCGAATAGTGTCAGACAGCGCATACCATCACTTTGGTTTACTTCCTAAAAAAGACTAGCCTATGTACTTTACTTGCTGTGGTTTATTGCACAGCAGGTAATTGACTTAGTATCGCTTTCTTTCAAATATTTATACAGGCTGGCATTTTACCTAAACCTCAGCACACTGTTACAAGTGTTATTTTAAAATACTTATACGCTTTATAGTTAACTGTTAATTCACAGGGCGTTAAGACTAGCGAAGCTATCCTGCGTACCATTCAAACTAGTAAGCGAATTACTTATTGTAAAATAGGTAGAGCACCAAATTGCAGGCAAAAAAAAGCCCGCAAAAAATGCGGGCAAACAACAAGTTGAAGGAAGTAATCTAGGGAACTATGTTTTACTTAATTTGGTTTTATCCACAAAGAGTAAAACAATGTAATACGATAAAATATCCTATTACTAAGAACTTGGCTTAATGAAACTATCTCATTCAGTGCGCTAGCTCGGTATGGGGTAATAATACGTAAGAACCTTTATTTGTTCAAACTAGAAAATTTGTGTTTTCGGATTAGAAAAACTAACTTGGTGAATTTTATTGTTGTTTATATCTTGAGCGTTAATTAATCGTTAAATTTATAAGTTGATGAAATTTATGGTTTAAGTTATATATTATTTTGTGGTGCGGTATTAGTTTTACTATTACGTGAAGGTAAAGCTTATAAGTTTTGAGTGTTTATGCTCTTATTTTGAATAAACGGCGCATTTTATGACGTTTACTTATATATTTACGCATATTTATAATTAGCGAGCCTAGGGTCTGTTGATCTTTTCGGATTAAAATTTGTTCAAACTAGGGGCTGTTTAATCACGGCGCTAGATTTGTAACCTAGCGGGCTCGATAACTGCTCCTGCGTTATTCTACTGACTTACATCCATGTAAGAATAAGTAAAAATCGAGCAACAAAGAGTAAATAGCCCCTAGGAAGAACCCTTTGGGCAGCGCCTGTTTGGCATTAATGCTACGTTATCGCCTATTTATGGGGAATAACCACACTGCATAGGCTCTGCCTTGCCTAAATACCAAACAGACTGCTGCAAATTCAACCTTGAAAGGTCAACAGACCCTAGTTAAAAGATTAAATAAAATACTGAGGCAAAGGGAAATGCCAACTAAAGCTGTTTTTTAACGTTTTTTGTTGCCTATTCATAGCAATACCGTTGTCAGCTTGAAATGGACTAGATACACTAGATGCAACTTTTTGACCGTGTAAGCGGTCATATTTACACAAATTAATCAATTTGCCGTATTTTGAAATTACTTAGGAGTTTAACGTGGGATCAGGGCTTAATTTTTTAGATCTAATTTTAGAAGCAAGTTTGCTTGTTCAATTAGTAATGTTAGGGCTAGTTGCCATGTCTGTAATGTCGTGGACAATTATATTTCAACGTAAAAAAGCAATATCGGATGCACTATCAAATGCTAAGAAATTTGAGCAAAAATTTTGGTCGGGTATTGATTTAAGCAAATTGTATAACGAGATATCGTCACGCAGCGGTCAGTCTCAAGGTATTGAAGCATTATTTACTTCGGGCTTTAAAGAGTTTGCTCGTCATAAAAAGAATACGTTTCAAAGTGCAAGTATTGTTATGGAAGGTACGCACCGTTCTATGCGTGTTGCGCTATCTCGCGAAATTGAAAAAATTGAATCTAGCTTATCGTTTTTAGCAACTGTCGGCTCTATAAGTCCGTATATCGGTTTGTTTGGTACTGTGTGGGGTATCATGAATGCCTTTATTGCACTAGGTGAAGTTAAGCAAGCTACATTACAAATGGTAGCACCAGGTATTGCAGAAGCACTCATTGCGACTGCGATGGGTTTATTTGCGGCTATTCCGGCTGTTATTGCTTATAACCGCTTTTCAAATAGTGTTGAAAAGCTTGAGTCTCACTATATTAACTTTATGGAAGAGTTTGCTAATATTTTACACCGTCAAGCAGCTACACAAATAGAGGCACAAGCGAATGTATCAGCGTAAAAAGCGCCGTCCGGTCGCAGAAATTAATGTAGTACCTTACATTGATGTAATGTTGGTACTACTTATTATATTTATGGCTACAGCACCACTTATTACACACGGTGTGAAAGTTGATTTACCTAAAATGGAAGAGTCTGATTTAGTTGATACTAAAGATGTTCCACCCATTATTGCTTCAATAGATGCAGAGGGTAAATATTACGTGAGCGTAGGTACCGATCCTGAAGAGCCTATGGAAGCACTTGACGTTGCTGCGGTTATAAAATTACAGTTAATGAAAAATCCTGATGTACCAGTTATGATTAAAGGTTCGGGTAAGGTGTCATATCAAGAAGTATTATTACTAATGGATTTTTTGAAAAATGCAGGCGTACCGTCAGTAGGGTTAATGACTGAATCCTTTGAGGGGAAGTAGCTGTATGAATAGTTCAGTAGTAAAATCGATAGTGCTTCATTTAGGTATTGGTGGTTTTTTGTATGCGTCTGCAAACATTCATCCGCCAGCGCCTAAGGTAATGGAAGTAACGCTTAATTCGGCTATTCCAACGCCAGATAAAGCAGTATCGGCTGTTACAGTTGATCAAAAACAAGTTGAGCAAAAAATTGCTGAACTTAAAAAGAAAGAAAAAGATAAAAAAAATGCAGAAGATAAACGTATTCGCGATTTAGAGCGCAGAGCGGCAAATGCGCGTAAACAACGTGAATCAGAAGCACGTAATATTAAAAAGTTAGAGCAACAGCGTAAAGCTAAAGAGAAAGAAAAAGCGCAAGCCGAGGCAGAAGCTAAAAAAGCACGCGCAATTGAGAAAAAAGAGCGCGCTAAAGCCAAGCAAGCCGAAAAGCAAAAGCAAGAAGCTGAAACTGCAGCAAAAGCAGCTGCTGATAAACGTAAAACCGAAGAAGACGCACTTAAAAAAGCGGAGGCTGCGCGTAAAAAACGTGAAACCGAGGCGAAAGAGCGTGCAGCAGAGGCAGAACGTAAGCGCCAGCAAGCGATGCAAGAGCAAATGTTACAAGAGCAACTTGCCAAAGAGCAGGCTGCCCGTAGTAAAATACGTCAGCAACAAGTAGTGAGCGAAGTTGATAAGTACCGAGCGTTAATTATGGCGCGTATTCAGCAAAACTTACTGATTGATCAAAAAATGAAAAACCAGCAGTGCCGAGTCAATATTCGCTTAGGCTTTAATGGTTTAGTAACGCAAGTTAAGTCATTAGGTGGTGATAAGTTAGTATGTGAAGCTGCATTAAGAGCAGTACGCATGGCCGACACATTACCGGTATCTAAAGATAGAGACGTATTCGAACAACTTAAGAATATTAACTTAACAATCAAGCCAGAATTTTAAAGGAATGATATGTTCAACAAAATAAAAATAGCCTGTTTAGTTTTACTGTTTGGATTTCAAGGTGTTGCTAATGCAGCGCTTGAAATTGTAATAACAGAGGGCGTAGACGGTGCAAGGCCTATTGCGATAGTCCCTTTTAAATATCAAGGTGTTGGTCCAATACCTGAAAAATTAAGCGGTGTTATTGCTGCTGATTTAATGCGCAGTGGTAAATTTAAACCTGTAGAAGTGGCACAAATGCCGCAACAGCCAAGTAAAGACAGCGAAATTGATTACGCGTCTTGGGTTAATAAAGGTGTTGAAGCTATTCTTGTTGGTGAAGTAGAGCAGCAAACTGATGGCCGTTACTTAGTACGTTATGAGTTAATTGATGTGATCCGTGGCCAAATTACCGGTGGCAACACGCAAATGATGAGTAATGGCAAACTAGTTAAAAGCCAAGCTCATGTTTTAGAAGCACGTGAAAGTGTTATTAGCGAAAGCGGTTTTCGTCGTTACTCGCACCGGATCAGCGATGTTATTTACGAAAAACTAACGGGTGAAAAAGGCGCGTTTTTAACTAAAATTGCTTATGTAATAGTACGAGATAATGACCCTAAACCTTATCAGTTAGTGGTTGCCGATTACGATGGTTTTAACGAGCAAGTATTACTTCGCTCAAAAGAGCCGTTAATGTCGCCAGCATGGTCACCAGATGGTACTAAGCTAGCGTATGTAACGTTTGAAAACCGTCAAAGCCAAATTTACATTCAAGACATATACACAGGTAAACGCGAAATTGTAGCAAGCTACCGTGGTATTAATGGTGCACCACAGTTTTCGCCAGATGGTAAAAAATTACTGTTAGTGCTTTCAAAAGATAAAACAGGCGCAACAGAAGTTTACATGCTTGACTTGGCTACCCGTAAAGAAACACGCTTAACAAATCACCGTAGCATAGATACTGAACCATCTTGGTACCCAAATAGCCAAGATATTGTGTTTACATCTGAAAGGGGTGGTAATGCTCAGATTTATAAGTTAAATTTAAAAACAGGTAGGTCACAACGACTTACCTTTGATGGCGATATGAACCTTGCAGGTTCTATATCACCAGATGGAAAAGAATTAGTGATGGTTAACCGTACCAACGGGCAGTACCATCTTGCTAAGAAAGAGCTGGCTACAGGTGCGTTTCAAGTATTAACAAGAACACGCCTAGATGAATCACCGAGCATAGCGCCAAATGGTTCGATGATTATATATAGCACGCTTCATAATAATAAACAGGTACTTGCGCTAGTATCGATGGACGGCCGCTTTAAAGCACGGTTACCTGTGCTAGACGGACAAGTAAAGGCACCAGCTTGGTCGCCATACTTACAGTAATATTACTGGTTTACTCAAAATAGGAATCTACTCAATGCAACTTAACAAAATACTTAAAGGCCTGCTAATTGCTGTGCCAGTAATGACATTAGCAGCTTGTAGCTCATCTTCAGATATTGACGAAGGTGCTGCAAACCAATCAAACCAAGGTGTTGTTGAGCAATCAATGAATACTGATACGGTTGAAGTAGCTACAATTTCTCCTGAGCAACAAGCAGAAGAGCAACTTCGTCAAAAGTACGAAGCACTTCGTCAAGAGCAAGTAATCTACTTTGATTTTGATACTGCAACAGTTGAAAGCAAGTACGCAGACTTACTTCGTGCACACGCTGAGTTTTTAGTTCAAAACCCATCAGTTAAAGTACTAATTGAAGGCCACGCAGATGAGCGCGGTACGCCAGAGTACAATATTGCACTAGGTGAGCACCGTGGCCAAGCAGTTGAAAAATACTTATTAAGCTTAGGTGTTTCAGCTAGCCAAATGTCAGTGGTAAGCTACGGTGAAGAGAAGCCAATGGTTAAGTCTCGCACTGAATCAGCTTTCGCTAAAAACCGCCGTGCGGTACTAGTTTACTAAGATAAGAGATATTATGAAGCCGAAAATTATTTTGGCAGCCATGATATTGAGCGGGAGCACCCAGTTAATGGCTGCTCCCGCTCCTGTTTCAGAAGCTGCAAGTTCACAATCAAGTATTGAGAAGCGATTAGCGTCGCTTGAGAATATGATGCAACAGCGTAACTTTTTACAAGTAGAGTTACAGCAACAGCTTAATTTGTTACAAGACGAAGTAAGTCAAATTCGCGGTGTAACTGAAGAGCAAAGCTACAAGCTTGAAAAAGTACTGCAGCGCCAGCGTGAGTTGTACCAAGAAATTGAAAACCGCGTTAGCCAAGCTTATACACAGCCAGCAGCTCCGGTAGCCGATCAGGCGCAGCCAAACGATGCACAGACTTATAGCAGTGATTTATCTGAAAACGAAGCGTACGAGCGTGCTGTTGCGTTAATAATGAAAGATAAACGCTATGATCAAGCAATTCCTGAGTTTCAAACGTTTTTAACTACTTATCCAAATTCTGTATATGCGTCTAACGCACATTATTGGTTAGGGCAGTTGCTTACGATTAAAAATGATGGCGTAAAAGCAGTAGAGCACTTTAAAGTGGTTGTTAACGAATACCCAAATTCGAATAAGCGCCCAGATGCCATGCTAAAGTTAGGCACACTTTTACAAGATCAGGGTTCAGCGGCGCAAGCACAAAAAATATTGAGCGATCTTATCAGTCAATACCCAAGTACAACGGCTGCAAAACTAGCAACTGATCGTTTAGGGAACTAGCGATTAAATTTTTAGTTAAGACGACCAAACTACATGAAAAGTCTCGATGAATCTTGGATTTGCATGTAGTTTGAGCACAAACGGTTTAATTTTGTGCATCTAGACATAAAAACTTAAAAAAAGAGACAATTTCGGTTGCACTCATTTTATAAATAAGTATTATAAGCGCCCGCAGCAAACGAATGGTTACCCCACTCGAAATGCGGCAAAAAGAGCGGGTTATTAGCTCAGTTGGTAGAGCAGTTGACTTTTAATCAATTGGTCGATGGTTCAAATCCATCATAACCCACCATTCTTTGAATGGTCTTTTATCGGCGGATTTACGTAGAAAACTAAGTTGTTATAAAATGCAGCGTCAGAGCGGGTCATTAGCTCAGTTGGTAGAGCAGTTGACTTTTAATCAATTGGTCGATGGTTCAAATCCATCATGACCCACCATTCTTTATTCCTTGTGAATAATGTTTGGTATCAATCGGCGGATTTACGCAAGCTTTAACTTAGCAATAAGTTAGCAACTGGAATGGGTTATTAGCTCAGTTGGTAGAGCAGTTGACTTTTAATCAATTGGTCGATGGTTCAAATCCATCATAACCCACCATTCTTTATTCTTTTGAATAGTGATTGGTTCCAATCGGCGGATTTACGTAAAATAGTGAGTTGCAATTAAACGCAACAATAGAGCGGGTTATTAGCTCAGTTGGTAGAGCAGTTGACTTTTAATCAATTGGTCGATGGTTCAAATCCATCATAACCCACCATTCTTTATTCTTTTGAATATTGTTTGGCATCAATCGGCGGATTTACGTAAGCTTCATTCATAATTGAATAAGTGCATAGAGCGGGTTATTAGCTCAGTTGGTAGAGCAGTTGACTTTTAATCAATTGGTCGATGGTTCAAATCCATCATAACCCACCATTCTATGAAAAGTTATATCAGAGCGGGTCATTAGCTCAGTTGGTAGAGCAGTTGACTTTTAATCAATTGGTCGATGGTTCAAATCCATCATGACCCACCATTCTTTATTCTTATGAATAATGCTTGGTATCAATCGGCGGATTTACGTAAGCTTCATTCATATTTGAATAAGTGCATAGAGCGGGTTATTAGCTCAGTTGGTAGAGCAGTTGACTTTTAATCAATTGGTCGATGGTTCAAATCCATCATAACCCACCATTCTATGAAAGTTTTAATCGGCGGATTTACGCACGCTTTTTACAAAGCAGATTTATATTAGAGCGGGTCATTAGCTCAGTTGGTAGAGCAGTTGACTTTTAATCAATTGGTCGATGGTTCAAATCCATCATGACCCACCACTCTCTAATACTTTCCTTTATATTCTTTTTTAAATTCCCATTCTATTTTTTATAAACAGCTTCGCTAGTTTGCTGTTATTTGTGTTTATATTCTCGTATAATTCGCCGTAATTAATGCACTGTAGATAAGTGGTCGAGAACATGAGTCTAGCTCAAACTATTATGCCTGAAGGTTATATCTTTCCTCCTAAGCCAGCACCGTTAACAAATGACGAGCAAGGCGAATACAAAACGCGTATAAAACAATTACTAAAAGATAAAAATGCAGTACTTGTTGCACATTATTATACCGATCCTGAAATTCAAGCACTTGCTGAAGAAACCGGCGGTTGCGTTGCCGACTCGCTAGAAATGGCACGTTTTGGCGCACGTCATGATGCAGATATGATAATCGTCGCGGGCGTAAAATTTATGGGCGAAACCGCCAAAATTTTAACGCCAAATAAAACGGTTGTTATGCCAACACTTGAAGCAACGTGTTCGCTTGATATTGGTTGCCCTGTAGATGAGTTCTCTGCATTTTGTGACGAGCACCCTGACCGTAAAGTGGTTGTGTATGCAAACACCTCTACGGCTGTTAAAGCACGTGCAGATTGGATTGTAACTTCATCGTGTGCGCTTGAAATAGTAGAGCACCTAGATGAGCAAGGCGAAAAAATCATCTGGGGCCCAGATAAGCACCTTGGTAGCTACATTCAAAAAAATACCGGTGCTGATATGCTAATGTGGAATGGCGCATGTATCGTGCATGACGAGTTTAAAACAAAAGCACTTAAAGACTTCAAAGCATTGCACCCAGATGCAGGTGTATTGGTTCACCCTGAGTCACCAGCAGAGATTGTTGCACTTGCCGATTCTGTTGGATCTACGAGCCAATTAATTAAAGCTGCTCAAACAATGCCAAACAAAAAGTTTATTGTAGCAACTGATCGCGGTATTTTTTATAAAATGCAGCAACTGTGCCCAGACAAAGAGTTTTTTGCGGCTCCAACGGCAGGTGAGGGCGCTTCATGTAAAAGTTGTGCTCATTGCCCTTGGATGGCAATGAATGGCTTAAAAGCGATTGAGGAAGCTCTCATAAGCCCTAAAGGTAAAGAAGTATTCGTTGATATGGATTTACGCGAAGGCGCACTTAAGTCACTTAATCGCATGCTTGAGTTTACTGCGAGCATGGCTAAGTAATTTTAAAAGTATAAATTAAAAACGGTTAAGTCTTAGATTTAGCCGTTTTTTTGTGACTATAGATAAGCTATTGCTTGATTAGTAAGCATTTAAAGGCTCATATTTAAAAATGCCTTGCACCTTAGGGGTCTATTTCATACTATAGCGCGCTGTTGCATTACACAATTGCAGCACTGTGGAGGGATGGCTGAGTGGCTGAAGGCGCACGCCTGGAAAGTGTGTTTAGGTTTATCCCTAACGAGGGTTCGAATCCCTCTCCCTCCACCATTATTCTTAGAACCCAGTTACTAATATCGAAAGGTATTAGTAACTGGGTTTTTTAATGTCTAAATTAACTATCGACTAAATCGAGCGTTGATAACATGTCTACAAGTTCATGCTTTTCAATTGGTTTTGAAACGTAGCCATCAAATAATAGTCTGTATACTTCTTTTTGTTCTGTAAAAACATTAGCAGTTAACGCAATAACGATTTGCTCGCTATCAAGCGCCTTAATTTGTTTACATGCCTGAAGTCCATCCATTTTTGGCATTTGGATATCCATAAAAATAATGTCTGGCTTGTGTGCTTGGTATAATGAAACTGCTTCTAACCCATTATTTGCAATAATAATGGTGGCTTTAGTCGGTTCAAGCATCGCAGATGCAACAAGCTGATTTATTTTGTTATCTTCAGCTAATAAAATGGTTTTTCCGGATAGGTCAGGAAGCTCAATGTTTTTGGTCGTTAATGTGCTTTCATTAATCTGCGCTTGTTTTAATGGTAAGTACACATAAAACTGACTACCGGAGCCTAGTTGGCTTGTTACCTTAATTTCGCCATTCATGAGGCCTATTAATGATTTAGTTATTGGTAAGCCTAGGCCTGTACCACCATATTCACGCGTGGTTGATTGCTCTGCTTGTTCAAAGCGCTCAAATAATCGCTCTATTGCTTGCTCAGAAATTCCTATGCCGGTGTCTGATATACAACAACATATTTTGTGTTCGTCGGTTAGCCTAAATGTTACTGTAACGCCACCTTGCGACGTAAACTTAATCGCATTAGATATTAGGTTTAAAAACACTTGTCTGAGCCTAACAGGGTCGCCCACCCAATGCTTATGATTAATATTGATAACAAATTTAAGGTATATGTTTTTATCGCTAGCTTGCAGACCAAGATCTGACTCTAAGTGATGAATCAGTTCAAAAAGATCAAAAGGCTTATGCTCTAATGAAAGCTTACCAGCCTCAATTTTAGAAAAATCGAGAATATCATTAATAATAGTGGTGAGTGAGCGGGTTGAATAGAGTGATTTTTTTAAATACTCTTTTGATTTTTCATTGAGTGGCTGCTCTTGCAGTAACTGTAATGTGCCGAGTATGCCATTCATAGGAGTGCGTATTTCATGGCTCATATTAGCTAAAAACTCAGATTTAGCTTGGGATGCTTGCTCAGCTAACTCTTTAGCATCTCCAAGAGCTTGTTCGTGATTAATTTGTTCGGTTAAATCATATGCTACCCCCAAATAACCAACAACTTCATTTTCATTGTTCAATAAAGAGGTAACGCTTATATTAACTTGTATTTTTTTACCCGTAGAGGAAATGTATGTCCATTGATTAATATCAGGCTTAGTTGCTGTTGCTGTTGCTTTTAATATCAAAACTTCAAAACTAGGGGAGACAGGTTTATTTAATTCAGTACTTAGTTGCTGAGCTTTTTTTATAATTTCTTCTTTTAAATGAAAAATACCAGGGTTTTCAATTCCAATAACATCTTGCGCTTTATAGCCTAATAACTTTTCAGAGGCGGGATTAAATAATGTAATTAAGCCATTTATGTCGGTAGCAATAATCGAATAGCTAGCACTATTTAAAATGCTACGCTGAAGCATACTTATATCTGCAATTTCTTTGGTGCGTTGTTTTACTTCATTTTCTAGTCTTAAATTTGCTTGTTGTAATGCGAGCTTATTTTTTTTGCTTGTAGTGCTTTTCTTTTAATTCTTTGGTTTCGTCTAAAAATAAATAACTGTATTAAAAAAGCCATAAGCATACAGCCTAGCGTGTAAAATATACCACTTACTAATGCTTTATATTTACTTGGTAAGTGAAGTGTTTCAATAAACTCATCTGAGGCATTAATTGTTATTTTCCACTTTCTTCCCATAACCTCTATTACTTTACTGTGATAGAAATTTGTAGAAGTACTTTTAGCGCCATAACTAAAAAAGTCGGTGCTACTATTAAGGTCGCTAATAATGAGGTGATTTTCATCTACCTGTGATAAAGAGTCCAAAATATTATTAATTAATAAAGGGGAGTAAACCCATCCTAGTAACTGCTCTAAACGTTGATTTTTGTTTTTAGGAATAATCGTTTTTTTATAAACTGGCAGTAAGGTTAAAAAGCCTTGTTGTGCTTTTTTATCAGCTTGCACCAACGTAATGGGAGCTGTTAGTTGAGTGCTATTATTAATGGCTGCATTTAAAGCCGTTTGTTGACGCATTTCCTCTGAACTAATATCTAACCCAATGGCTTGTAAATTGCTTTTTTCAGGAAATATGTATTGAATAATAAAAAGTTCATTACTCTTGTTCGTGAGTTTTTTTATATTAAATATATGATCAGGACGATCGTTTTTTGCAGTTTGTAGAAATTGATTTAAGTTTTCATAGTTTACTTTTTTTATAAAACCAATACCGTTTGCGCCGGGGAATTCTTGGGCATAGTTACGGCTGTTAGAGTAATTAGAAATTGCTTTGTAGTTTAGGTTGTTAACACCTATGCCGTGAACAAAGCCTTTTAAACCAAATAGACCATACTTATATAAATCGAGCCTGCTTTCTACGCCTGATGAAAGCGTAGAAAGTCGACTAGTAAGGGCGTCATTTATTTTGTTGTTAAGTGCATCTTGATGCTTAATATGAGCAATATAAGTTAACCCAACACCGGTGGTGAGTAAAATGGTATGAATAAGTACAGAGGTTAATAGCCCTTTACTAACCGGTCGTCCTGAAAACATTAACCCATCCTTTATTATGGATACACTAAGCATATATCTGTTTTATCAACGAGATAAATATAGCACTTATTATTCAGGATACAACTTTGTTCTTAATTAGAATATATATACTTTATAGAGGTTTAGAATGAAGGGAATGCAAAAAATTGATTTTAAGCATCAAGGTAAAATGAACATACATACATATAAATATAATAATTTATATGTTCTCGATGGCTTTATAACTACCAATAAAAGTATTAGCTAAAGGTGTTCGTTTTTATATTTACTGGTCTTTAGTGTAGATTAGATGCCCATAAAAACAACGAATAACTCTTAGTCTTTTCTCCTAATTTTAATTTGGTAAGTTTGCTCGAAGTAAAATTCAGCCATAATTATAGTGTTTTTAAAGTGACCTAGCAGTATAGATACGAGTAAATAGCTGCCTCAATGTTGTGATGTATCGAGCACAAAAAAAATACTTAATATTCATAGCATGAAAATTAAAACATTAAAAAACTTATATTGTTCTATATTTAATAGCATGAAAAAAACGCCATTGCGTGAAATATAATTACCTTAGACGACGTTTACCATTTTTGCTAAACGTACACGTTGTTATGCACTACAGCATTAACTTAACACAAAACAAGGTAACGGAGATAACTATGACTCTACGGCTCTATAAATTATTTGCGGTAACAGCCGCAGTATTAACATGTATTTCTATTCCTTCGTATGCCGCTGTTAATGGGCTGACAGAGCAAGATGAATTTAATATAAAACTTAGATCAATATATTTTGATCGTGACTACGATAACGACGCAAGTGACGATTCAACTTTTGCTCAAGGTATAGAGCTCAATTACACATCGGGTTATATAAACGATTTATTGAGTGTGGGTGTATCGACTTATACCGCAATGAATATTAACTCTACAGGTACAGCCGCAGGTAATATTTTACCAGCAGGTAATGAGAGTGGTGGAGTAGACGATAGCTTTTCTAAATTTGGTCAATATTTTTTAGATTTTAAATTGGGCAACAACGGTCACGTTAAAGTAGGTGGGCAAAAAACCAAAAGTATGCTTTTAAAAAGCTCAGGCAGCCGTGCTATTCCTAATACTTTTCGAGGTGTTTTTGGCGACTATAATATCGGCAACACTAAATTATATGGTTATGTATACGATAAATGGAGCCGCCGACACGACGACCGCTGGGAAGATTTTTCTACCGATCAATCTGCAACTGGCGCTATTAGTGTAATTTGGGGCGTAGGTGCTACGCATAAAAAAGACGACATAACATTAGAAGCTGAATATTTAAAGTCCCATAATTACCTAAGTAAAATGGGATTTAAAATCAATTACGACATTAAACTTGAGCAAAGTAAGTTAACGCTTTCAAGTGGTATATTTACCTCAAAAGATGATGGTGATTTATTTGTAATAGGCGCAGAGGGCGGTGATTTAGATGATGAAGATACACCTGGTGCATTAACGGGCTTAACTAAAAGTGAAAATGATGGATTTGCCTATTACTTAGATGCTGATTGGAAAAAAGATATTTGGAGTGTAGGTGCGGCATTTACTAAAGTAAGTGATGCTTGGATTGAAGATAATTTCAGTGGCGATCATGGTACAAACCCATTTCCAACTCGCTCATTAATTGGTGCCGATTTAACAAACCAAAATGAAACATCATGGCAAGCTCGTTTAGGAATTGATTTGAAAGCAGTATCGCCTGGCTTAACAACTAAATTTTACTACACTAGCGGTACGGGCGCTGAAAATTCAGCTTTAGGTAAAATAGGCGGTGAAGCCGATGAAAAGTACTGGGCTGTAGATACTCGTTATAAAGTAGAGAAAATAAAAGGCTTAAGTTTGCGCTGGTTATATGTAGATTATACAACCGAAAAATCAGGCAGTGTTGATGGTGTTAAAGGCGACAGAGCCGACCACCGAGTCTATGTAGATTACACTATTAAATTTTAAAATGACTTTTAATAAGCCAATGCAAATTTTATGCATTGGTTTTGTGTCCTTTTTTAATTACCTTTATGATAAAACTAACAAATTAATAATAAAAATTAAGCTAATATATGTTTTCTCTTCAACAGTGGCAATCACAGGGTCAATTTACTCAAATTAGTGGCCATCAAATTTTTACTAAAACAGCGGGGGATGCAAATAACCCCGCGCTGCTTTTAATACATGGCTTTCCAAGTGCAAGTTGGGACTGGGAAGGTATGTGGGATGAGCTTACTAAACACTACTTTTTAGTAACACTCGATATGCTGGGTTTTGGGCTTTCGGATAAACCAATAAACGCGACTTATAAAATTACAGAGCAGGCTGATTTATACACGCAATTTTTAAAGCGTTTAAATATTACCGATGTACACATACTAGCCCACGATTATGGCGATACTGTTGCTCAAGAGTTGTTAGCAAGGCAAGTAGCTTCGCAAAGTGACTTTAAAATAAACAGTGTATGTTTTTTAAATGGTGGGTTATTTCCTGAAGTGCATAAACCATTATTTATACAAAAGCTTTTACTTTCGAAGTTAGGTTGGATAGTGCCGAAATTAATGAATAAACAAAAATTTGCCAATAACCTAGTGACTATTTTTGGCAAAAATACACCGCCTACAACACAGGTAATAGACACACTTTGGGAACTGCTGGTTTACAAAGGTGGTTTAGCCGTTATGCCTAAACTCATTAGTTATATAAAACAGAGGCAGCAAAACCGAGAACGCTGGGTTGGTGCCATCATAAATAGTAATATACCACTTACGTTTATAGCAGGCGCAGAAGATCCAATTTCTGGTAAGCACATGATTGAGCATTATAAAAAGCTTATTCCCAATGCGCGCGTACAAGAGTTTGTAGGGCTTGGCCATTACCCGCAAGTAGAGAATGCAAATGCTATAACGCAGGCGTATTTGAGTTTTAGAAACAGGTAATAAAAACGCGGCTACTAAATTAAGTGCCGCGTTTATAAATAAAGAACACTGAGTATTTAGGCTTTACACCTTAATATTTTTGCTTTGGCGCTTTTAATTGCTTTTCAAACTCATCTGAAAACAATATCGTGCCATCATCTTCCTCAGTAGGAAATGCAGCAATAAGTAAATCATCTTCCTCAAGACCTGGTGTCCAGCGACTAAACCAGTCAGCAAGTGGGATTGCTTTAGCGCTGCAGCCAGCCCATTCGCCAGTTGCCCATGCTTCTGCAAATTCGCGAGTTGGCCAAACTGGTACGCAGTCGTCATCTTCGTTGGCAAGCATAACGCAGCCATCATCGTCGTTTAAAATCCATACTTGCTTAAATTGCTGCACAGTTTCGAACATATAGGCGAGACGTTTTTTTGCTCCAAGTCCTAAAATTACTGCTTGTTCTTCGCTTAAATTTGGCGTTGTCATAATTAGCTCACTTTTAATTACTATATCTAAATTATATGCACACAAGTATATCGAGTTATATGACAGAGTGTTGAAAAGTTGCTATTTAATTTCAGCAATGCAGATCTAATTTGTAGATTGATCAGTATAACTTCTCACTAATTTGAGCGATCATTCAAAATAAGCTTGAATGTTTGTAAAAAGGCCACATTGTAGTAAGCATACACTTAATGAAGGATTGAAAAATGACAACTGATCTACTAGCTCCGTTTAAACTAAATAATACGATAGAGCTTAAAAACCGTGTACTTATGGCACCATTAACGCGTTGTATGGCTGACGATAATTTAGTGCCAACACAAGATATGGTTGAATATTATGCTCGCCGTGCCGAAACCGGTTTAATTATTAGTGAAGCAACTATTATTCGTCCAGATGCGCAAGGTTACCCAAATACCCCGGGCTTATTTACCAGTGAGCAAGTTCAAGGTTGGAAAAAAGTAACAGACGCAGTGCACGCTAATGGCGGCAAAATGTTTGCACAACTTTGGCATGTTGGTCGTGTTGCACACCCTCACTTTTTTGATGGCGATGTACTTGCTCCATCAGCAATTGGCGTTGAAGGCTCTGTCCCTCGTATGCGTGAGCTTACATACATCACACCAAAAGCAGCCACTACTGATGATATTAAAAGTCTAGTTGCTGATTTTGCAAAAGCGGCTGAAAACGCAATTGAAGCGGGCTTTGATGGGGTAGAAATTCACGGTGCTAACGGTTATTTAGTTGACCAATTTTTACATTACGCTGCAAACACTCGCAGCGACGAATACGGTCAAACGCCTGAAAATATGTCGCGCTTTGCTCTAGAAGTAACCGATGCCGTTATTGCAGCTGTAGGCAACGAGCGTACTGCACTTAGATTAACACCAGGTGCGTACTTTAACATGAGCGAAGATAGCCGTGATAAAGCTGTATTTGATTACTTATTACCAGAACTTGAAAAGAGAGATTTAGCGTACTTGCACGGCGGTATTTTTGACGACAGTACAACGTTTGAATCACTTGAAGGTAAAACGACGTCTGAATTTTTACGTGCAGGCTACAAAGGCACATTAGTAGGTGTAGGCAGTTATAGTTTTGAGTCTGCAAAAGAGGCAATTAACGATGCTAAGTTTGATCTTATCGCTATTGGTCGCCCACTTATTGCAAACCCAGACTACGTTAGCAAAATTGCAAACGGTGAAGAGTTAGTACCGTACAGCGATGAAATGCTAGCTGAATTAAAATAAATTACTGTTTTTAATAAGCTGTAGAAAATAATTAAGACACCCGAGGAAAAACCCTTGGGTGTCTTTTTTTGTACATATTCCCGCCATAAATGTCCCATATTTGTTTAACCTTTATGTAAATAAAGTTCATCCTCGTTGTCATATTTGAAATTCATACTGTGCTCGTTTTCATATTTTATAATTAAAATCAAACGGGACAACAATGTACGCTTTAAAAAATAAATCGCTTTTGAGCATGGCTATTGCCATGGCTGTATCAACATCTGCTTATGCTAACGACAACACCATAGAAGAAGTAACCGTTGTAGCTAAACCAACGAGCTACGCTAACAATGTTATTGAGCCTGCAATGCTTGAGCAGCAAAGTTCGGTATCGAGCATATTATCGGTTATTGATAATTTACCGGGTATTAGCATAAACGAAGGTGATGCATTTGGTGGCGATGATTGGTCAACTACAATTACAATGCGTGGTTTTAGTATTGACGGGAACCAACAACAATTAGGTATGACCGTTGATGGCATTCCCAATGGTGGCTCTAATTACGGTGGTGGTGCTAAAGCTAACCGTTACCTAGAAAGCGAAAATTTAGCAACGGTGGAAGTTGGTCAAGGTACGTCTGATATTAAATCGGCTTCACTTGAAGCGCTAGGCGGTACATTCAATTTTGTAAGTAAAGACCCAAGCCTTGAAAAGGGCACTACGTTTGCTTATACCTCAGGAAGTCACGATGCCACGCGTTATTACTTTAAACACGAAACAGGCACTATTTTTGATAACACGCAAGCGTACGTAAGTTACTCGCAAACAGATACAAGCCGCTGGATTGGCTCAGGCAGTAATGGCGGTAAAGACAATCAACATGCTGAGGTTAAGTTTGTATCTAATTTTGACGACTTAACACTTACCGGGCGTTTATCTTACGACGATGTAAGCGAGACGAATTATAACAGCGTAAGCCTTGAGCAGTTTGAACAAACACCAGAGTGGGATCAGCTTACATGGAATTGGACGGGAGTTCCGCACTTTGACCAAATGTTTGCAGAAGGCTGGGGAACGCTTCGTGAAAATACCTTAGGCTATTTAAAATTTGAATACGCGATTTCGCCAACATCATTATTAACTGTTAGCCCTTATTATCATAAAAATTCAGGGCGTGGCGATTGGATCCCACCTTATTTAACAACGCCTGTTGATGAAAATGGCGACCCAACTCTAGAGGGCGGCACTAATGCAGGCTCTTATGGTTTTGCTGATAGTGAAGGCAACCCGCTTGCACCAAATGAAGGGTGTACTGCAAGTTTAAGCTGGCCATGGGAGTCGGGTCCTGGTTTAAATCCTGCGTGTTACGATGCTACAGCAACGCCTGTCATGTCATACCGCCATACGCATTACAACAAAGACCGTTTGGGTGTAACCGCAAACTACCAAGCTACATTTGGCGATCACGATATAGAAGCGGGTTTTTGGTATGAGCAAAGCGAACGTGAAGAATTGCGTGATTGGCACAAAGTTATTGATGCACGCATTTATCATCACTTTGACAGCACACCTTACTGGACTCAGTACAAAAATACCTTTGATACCGATACATTCAAATGGTACCTACAAGACTCTATTAATTTTGGCGATTTAACGTTAAATATTGGTGCAAAACAGTATTTAGTTGAGTTACAAAAGTACGACCATTTTGCCAATGAGAGTTCAGATAAAGTAGATAGCGACTCAGACGTGTTATTTAGTGGTGGTGTGTTGTATCAGTTAAATAACGACACTGAATTGTTTGCCAGCTACAGCGAAAATTTTGCAGCAATAAAAGACGGTGTACTTGAACGAGACAGCTCAACACTTACAAATATTGAACCAGAAACTGCCGACAATATTGACTTTGGTGTACGTTATCAAGCCGATAAGTTAACGCTTACAGCCACGGCTTACAGTGTTAAGTTTGATAACCGCATTACTTTTATTGCGCCTGGTAGTGGCACAGACGGCATTGATTACACTATTGGTACAAATGGCTCGTACGTAAATGTAGGAGGTATTGATTCCAGTGGACTCGAGCTTGCAGCAAGTTATATGCTTACACCAAGCTGGAGCGTGTACTCGTCTTATACTAATAGCAGTTCTGAGTATTCATCCGATGATCCAAATGCATATGATTCACAAGGCGTAATATTAAAAGATGAAAGTGGTAATGAGGTAGCGCCGAGCTTTAGAAAAGGCGATAGCATAATAGATTCATCAGAGGATTTATTTGTGGTGTCTACTGATTACTTTAGCGATGGCTTTCGTGTTGGTTTATCGGCTAAATACACCGGTGAGCGCTTAGGTGCATGGCAAGATGAAGACACTCGCGCGCGCAATAAAGTAGACGGTTACACCGTACTTGATTTTAATGCAGGCTACTCAACTGATGTAAATGCAGGCCCATTTAAAGCCATTGACGTATCGTTTGTTGTTTATAACGTTACAGACAAAAGCTACTTAGCAGGTGGTACAGGCAATGGCTCTACTTACTTTATTGGTGCGCCTCGCACAGCAGCAGTTACATTTACCGCTGACTTTTAATTAGGTTTTAGTAATTGAATTAAAATAAAGCCCATCATTGATGGGCTTTATTATATGAAAGGGCGGAAAAACGCGATGAAAACGATTTTAAAAGTAACACTATTTAGTTTAAGTGTATTAGCGAGCAACTTTGCAGCAGCGCAAAATGTAGTGCTGGTAACGCTTGATGGAGTACGCTGGCAAGAAGTATTTAATGGGGCTGATAATAGCTTAATTAATAATGCTGATTTTGTTAAAAAGCCTGAGCAATTAAAGCCCCAGTTTTGGGCAAAAACAGCAAATGAGCGTCAGCAATTACTAATGCCTTTTTTAACTCAAGTAGTGGCTAAAAAAGGGATTATAATTGGCGATAGAGCTAACGGCTCTACTATGTCGGTAAGTAACCCGTGGTATTTTTCATACCCTGGTTACAACGAAATACTCACCGGTGAAGTTGACGAAAATATAAATAGTAACAACAAAGTGCTCAACCCAAATAAAACTATTTTAGAGCGTTTAGATAATTTACCTGAGTTTAAAGGTAGCACAGCCTTATTTGGTAGTTGGGATGTATTCCCATACATTGTAAATACTAAGCGCAGTAACGTGTATGTAAATGCAGGTTTTATGTCAATTGAAGAGAATTTATTCACTGATGCGCCACTGTTAAATGCGCTACAAAATGAAATTCCCAGTCCTTGGTATAACGTACGACTAGATAGTTTTACATATCGCTTTGCTAAAGCGTATATGTTGGCTAAAAAGCCTAAGTTGTTAGTGATAAGTTTAGGCGAAACCGATGACTTTGCACATGATGGTCATTACGATCAATACCTTAAATCGGCAAGGCAAAGTGACGCGTTTATAAAAGACTTATGGGCAACCATTCAAACTACAACGGGTTATAAAAATAACACCACACTAATTATTACTACTGATCACGGCCGTGGCAATAATGCCAATGATTGGCAACATCACAGCTCTAAACGTGCACTTGCTGAGCTAGAGTTAGGTGAAAATACCTACCCAGAAGGAATTGTCGGTTCTGAACATATTTGGCTTGCAGCCATTGGCCCCGCAATAAAAGGTAGTGGCTTAATTAAAACTAAAAATGAGCTTAAACAAGCGCAAATAGCGGCGACCGTTTTAAAGGCTCTTGGGCAGAACCCAAATGAAATAAATTCAAATATGGCGCCTGCTATTAGCGAGATTTTAAAATGAAGAACCTATTAAAACCATTGACTCTATCTGGCTTGGCGTTGAGTTTGGTTATTAGCGCAAGTGTTACTGCTGCGCCATCTAAAATCCTGTTTGGTTCGTGTGGGCATCAAGATAAAAAAATACCCATATTTAATGCAATTAACAAAGAGCAGGGGGATTTGTTTATATTTTTGGGTGACAATATTTATGGCGATACCAACGATATGGATGTACTTGCCGATAAGTACCAACGTTTAGGGGCAAAGGCTGGTTTTAAAACGTTGAAAGCGCAAACGCCTATTATTGCTATGTGGGATGACCACGATTATGGCCAAAACGATGCAGGTAAAGAGTATCCACATAAAGAGCAATCACGCCAAATTATGCTTAATTTTTGGGATGAACCTGTAAACTCAGCGCGTCGCACTCGTCCTGATGGAATTTATACCTCGTACATGTATGGTGAAAATGAGCAAACCATACAAGTAATAATGCCTGATTTACGTTGGAACCGTGATGCGCTAAACAATGTAAGCGAGCTTGAATACTACACTAAGCGCAAACTTAATAACCAAGGTCCGTATAGTCCTAGTGAAATGAAGGACGCATCAATGCTAGGTGAAGCCCAGTGGCAATGGCTTGAACAAGAGCTTAAAAAGCCTGCTGCAATAAAATTGATTGCCTCAAGCTTACAGCTTTTACCCGATTTTACAGGTTGGGAGTCATGGGCAAACTTTCCTGAAGATAGAAACCGTTTATTTGCATTAATTAAAAAGCATAAAGTAAATGGAGTAGTGATCATCAGCGGCGATACGCACTGGGGTGAAATATCAAAGTATCAGCAAAACCTTGATTACCCATTAATTGAGATGACCAGCTCTGGCTTAACTGAAAAGTGGAAAGACGTAAGCCCTAACAAACACCGAGTAGGGGATTTTACTCATAACGTAAATTATGGTGATTTAAGCATCGACTGGCAGCAAATTGATCCCACTATTTCACTTAAATTAAAAGGCATTGATGGCGAAGTAATAATGCAAAGTGACTTTAGTTTATCAAGTATTAGCCCTTATAAATAAACTCACTACGCACAGTTTATAAAATAGATGCTGTGCGTTTAAAAACCTGTAAGTTAGTTCTTAACTCTCTGATTTATTAAAGCCAATTACCCTTTTCGCTACCCCTAATATTAAAAATATCTTACACTGGTTTTATCTCAAGCAAGGACCGTGTTATATGCTAAATATTATTCAATCAAACCGGATGGAAGCTCTGCAAGCGCAGTTCCACCAGCTGTTAAAAGTAAACCCATTGCAAAGCCCGTTCGACAAAGAAGTGGTGCTAGTGCAATCGCCGGGTATGTCGCAGTGGTTAAAAATAGGTTTGAGCGAAAACTTAGGAGTCGCAGCGCAGGTGGATTTTCCGCTGCCGTCGAGCTTTATTTGGCAGTTGTATCAGCAATTACTGCCAAATGTCCCTAAAGAGTCGGCATTTAACAAACCCAACCTTGCTTGGAAACTGTTTGCAATTTTACCAAATTGTATTGATGAGCCATTATATTTGCCGCTAAAAACTTATTTAGAGGGCGATATCGACGGGCAAAAAACCTTTGCGTTGTGCGAAAAAATAGCCGATGTGTATGACCAATATTTAATGTACCGACCGCACTGGATTGCTACATGGGATAGCGGCAAAGATGAGCTTGATGATGTTGATGTAACCATTGCCCCATGGCAACCTGACTTATGGCGACGCATTGTAAAACTAAGCCAAGACCTTGGGCAAAGCCAATTTCATCGCGCTAACATGCAAGGGCAATTATTGGCAGCACTTGAGACGATGGATAATAGCTTACTACCACAACGCATTAGCTTATTTGGTATATCGGCAATTGCCAGCTCCCAGCTTGAGGTGTTTGAAGCACTGAGTAAAAAAACAGAGGTTATATTATTCTTTTTTAACCCGAGTGAGCATTACTGGGGCGATATTATAGATGAAAAAACAGCGGCTAAAATAAGCGCTAAATACGCTAAAATGCCGCTGGTGGAAGCGCAACAAAAAAAACAAACTAACCCAGATGAAGAATACTACTTTATTGGTAATCCGTTGTTATCGTCGTGGGGTAAATTAGGTCGCGACTATTTTGAGCAACTCGTACAGCTAGATGCTCGTTGGATTGATGGTTTTATTGATGTGTTTGACGACACCTTACTTGGGCAAGTACAAAGCGAGATTTATCAGCTTGCGTTTAAAGGTGAATCGCTGACCGATAACAAAGAGTGGTTTATAAACGACGAGGGTAAATTACCAATCAGTGCAACCGACACCAGCATTACGCTAAGCGATTGCCATACACCGCTTAGAGAAGTTGAGCGCTTGCACGACTACTTACTTAACTTATTTAATCAAAACCCCGAACTAACCCCTAAAGACATAATTGTGATGATGCCCGACGTAGGCACTTACAGCCCTTACATTGAAGCCGTATTTGGTGGCGCACAAGGTAGCCGCTTTATTCCTTACGCTTTGGCCGATTTAGCCATCGAGCAAGAAAAGCCCGTCCTTAGTTCATTTGCGAGTTTAGCTAACTTACCGTTTTCGCGCTTTGGTGTGTCAGATATTCTCGATTTATTACAAGTGACGCAAATAGCCGAAAAGTTTGGGCTTGAAGCACACGAATATGAGCAAATTCAATATTGGCTTGAACGCGTAGGCGTTAAATGGGGTATAAACGCAGCGCATAAAAGCAGCTTTGATTTGCCCGCTATCGATTTAAATACCTGGCAACATGGGCTTAACCGTTTACTGCTTGGCATTGCCATGCGCGACGAGCAATGTCCGTTTAACGGTATTTACAGCGCTGACGAAGTAGAGGGCATGGCGCTTGATACGCTTAATAAGCTTGTGCACTTTATTGATGTACTGCAAAGTTTTAAAGAGCAATTAACGCCCGACGATACACTGACTAATAAAGCGCATATTTTAAGCGAGCTATTAAACGCGATATACGAAAGTGAAAGCGACGATAGCTGGGATTTATTAGTGCTGCAAAATGTGCTCGAAGAGTTACAAAAACACCACGACAACGGCGATTACAGCAAAGCGGTTTCGCAGCGTATTGTTAGTTATTTAATTAAGCAAGGCATTCAAGAAAAAGGCGTAGGGCAGCGGTTTTTAGTAGGCCAAGTAAACTTTTGTACATTGATGCCAATGCGCGCCGTACCATTTAAAGTGGTATGTATGCTTGGCTTAAACGATGCCGACTATCCGCGTAACGTACAGCCTATTGGTTTTGACCTGGTGCCGTATTCTAAAAAGCAAAAAGGTGACCGATCACGTAAATTAGATGACCGTTATTTATTTTTAGAGGCGCTATTGAGTGCCCGCGACAACTTATACATGAGTTACATTGGTCGCTCGTGTTTTGATAACCAACCGCGCATGCCATCAACGCTTGTAAGTGAGCTGTTAGAATACATAGGGCGCAGCTTTGTATTAAGCGAAGAAAGCGAAAAAACACTGCCAGCATGTTTAATCAATCAGCAGCATTTACAGCCCTTTAATAGCCATTATTATTTAGCAGATGAGCAAGCCAATACTGTGCTGAGTAACCACAGTTACAACCCAATTTGGCTGCCAAGTGAGTCAATTAAACCACAACCGGTTATTGCGCTTGATGTGATTGTGCCAGAGCAGTTAGATCTCGATGTGTTTATTAAAAGTGTGTGCAGCGCACAAGAGAGCTTTTATCAACAAACACTAGGTTTACGCCTGCCACAATTTAACGAAGTAGCAAAAGACGAAGAGCCATTTAGCCTAGATGCGCTGCGCCGTTATTTTTATCTTGATGAAATACTTAAAGCCAATATAAACGAGCAACCACTAAGTACCGAACAAATACTGCAGCGAGGTGAGTTACCTCAAGCCAATGTAGGCAGCCTCATATTTGAAAGTATGGAGCACCGAGTTGATGCGCTTGCAGGGCAAGTAAAAGAGCACATTAAAGGCGGAAAAAGTGAGCCAATAGAAGTTTTGCTTACCATTGAAGGCACTAAAATAGAGGGATGGCTCAATCATGTTTATTTGCAAAAACAAGTGTTTTATCGCAGCGCGAGTATTAAAGCGAAAGATTTAATTAAAGGCTTTATTTATCACCTTGCAGCGCAAAGTATGGAGCATCACGTAGAAACATTGTTACTTGGGCTTGATAAGCAAATTACCTTTGCGCCCATAAGCAAAGCCGATGCCGATGCATTGTTACTTGATTGGTTTGAGTTATACAAAGCACTGCGCAAAGAGCCTGTGCCATTTTTTCCGGTAAGTGGTTATGAGTACGTTAAAAGCGGCGGCGATATAACAAAAGCAATGAGCAAATTTAGCCCGCAATACATAGGGCGAGGCGAGGGCGAAAACCCGTATATTCGCTTAACGGTGCAATCGCTAAACGACTGCCAAGAAGAATTTATAAAATGGAGTGATAAATTGCTCACGCCTTTATTTAAACACGCAAAGGAGAGTGACCATGCAAGCGCTTAATCCTCTTACTATGCCGCTCATTGGTCAAAGCTTAATAGAAGCGAGTGCGGGTACCGGTAAAACCTACACCATAACAGGCCTTTATTTGCGTTACTTATTAGGTATGCAAATAGACGGTGAGGTAAATACGCCGCTCAGTGTTGAGCAAATATTGGTAGTAACCTTTACCGACGCTGCCACCCAAGAAATTAAAGACCGCGTACGCAGCCGAATTATTGCTGCGCGCGATGCACTGCTTGGACAAGACCCAAACGATGAACTCATTGAAGGTGTAATTGCCGTCATTGACGATAAACACCGCGCATTTGATTTACTCGATGCGGCTGCTAAATCAATGGACGAAGCCGCTATTTTTACCATTCATGGCTTTTGTCAGCGAATGCTAAAACAACATGCGTTTGAGTCGGGTGTGGCGTTTAATCTCGAATTTATTTTAGATGAGCGCGACATACTGCTCGAAACCATTAAAGATTTTTGGCGTGCGTTTGTATATCCACTTAATAAAGAACGCACCGATGCTATTTTAGATGTGTTTGCCGCACCAGAGGCTTTATTCGCTCAAGTGGCGAGTATTTTAAATAAAGCCAATGCGCACATTACACCACAAATAAATTTAGATGATGTATGGAAAGCCCGCGATGAATATATAATCCGTGTACCCGCATTTAAAAAAGCAGTATTAGAGCAAGAGTTTATAGGCGCTATTAAAGGCTCGGGTTTAAGTGGTTCTAAAACGCCAGCACGAAAAGGCAGTCTTGCTGCGCTTGAAGCATTTTGTTTAGGCGGCGATTTGTTTTTTGAATTTGGCACTAACAAGTATTCGTTTGAAGTGTGGAGCACAGAAAACTTAAGCGATGCAGGTAATTATAAAAAAAATCAGCCATTATTTACGCATCCATTACTGAGTCAGTTTGATGAGCTTGCCGCACTTAATAACACCATAAACCAAGGGCTAAAAATAGCGGTTGTACAACATGCAGCACGTTGGGTAAAAGCTGCCATAGTTAAGCGTAAGCAAGAGCAAAGTGTGATCACCCCCGATGATTTACTGACCAATTTACACAGCGCGCTTAACAATGAGCAAGGCGACGTACTAGCACAAAAAATTGCGCAGTTGTTTCCGGTTGCCATGATTGATGAATTCCAAGATACCGATCCGATTCAGTACGGTATTTTTAGTAAAATTTATGGGCAACAAAATACCACGCTTGCCATGATAGGCGACCCCAAGCAGGCTATTTATGGCTTTAGGGGCGCAGATATTTTTACGTACATTGGCGCAAAAGAAGCTGTACTGATTGATCAGCAATTTACGCTGGGTACTAACTTTCGCTCAAGCACCGATATAGTCAATAGCGTTAATAGTTTATTTGGCAAACACGCTAACAGCTTTATTTATAACGACGCCATACCGTTTAACGCAGTGGCTGCTAAAGGCAAAAAAGCGGATGACTCTTTTTTAATTGATGGCAAACCCGCTACCGCATTCGAATTTAATGTATTTGTAGATGAAGCCGCAGACGAAAAAAACAAACCAACTAACAAAGGTGTAGGGCAAGCGCATTTAGCCACTCACTTTGCTAATAAAATAGTGACCCTGCTTGAAAAAGCAAAACAGGGGGACGCGTGCATTGGCAGTACCCCTGTAAGCGCTGCTGATATTTGTATATTAGTGCGTGACCGTGTTGAAGCGCAAATAATGAAAAAAGCGCTAGATGATGCCAAAATTGCCAGCGTGTATTTATCACGAGAAAGCGTTTTTAGCCAAGAGCTTAGCCATCACTTACTTAACTTTTTAACAGCGCTGCATGGTCAATATGACGAGTCATTGCTGCGCGGTGTTTTAGCCGGACCACTATTTTGTTTAAGTTATAACGAAATACACGCACTCGCTGATGATGAAAATAAATGGCAAGACTACTTAAACTTTTTTGCACAGCTTAGCCACATTTGGAACAAGCAAGGTGCTATGGCAATGCTTGAGCGCTTAATGAGCCACAATCAGCTTAGCGCTAAATGGCAAGGGTTAGGGTATAACGTTGAGCGTTGGTTAACCGATTTTAGGCATTTGGGTGAAATACTTCAGCAAAAACAAATAGAGCTTGAAGGTACGCTGCGTTTACTGCGCTGGTTTGCTCAAAAGGTAAGCCAACAAGATGGCGAAACAGTGCAAGTACGCCTAGAAAGCGACGCCAACTTAGTTAAAATAGTCACTATGCACGCCTCAAAAGGGCTTGAATACCCACTGGTATTTATGCCGTTTGCCAGTGGCTATCGCGAAACAAAAGAAGCGCTTTATCATAATAATGGCAAGCTAGTTTACGATTTAAGTAAAGACGAAGATGCCCTGCAAAAAGCAGAGCAAGAACGCCTAGCTGAAGATTTACGCCTGCTTTATGTAGCGCTTACTCGTGCCGTACATTTTTGTGCGCTGGGTGTTTATAACATTGGGCAAGGACAAAGTAGCCGCTTAGCGATTCAAAGTAGTTCACTAGGACACGTGTTATTTGCAGGGCTTGAGCTTGCGAGTAGCCAAACATGGCGCACGCATTTAAGTGAGTTTTGCGACGCTAACAGCGCGATGAGTTACCAGCAATTTACCTCACAAACGTTATTAGAGCAGGGCACGCTTTGTTTTAGTAATAGCAAAATTGCGCAGCAAACGTTAAGTGTTAATAGTGTAAAGGCAAATATTGAGCGTAATTGGCGAGCAACTAGTTTTAGTGCGTTGAGTTTTAAAAAGCACAACGACCAATTAGCCCCAGGGCGAAGTGATGAAGATCACGAAAAAGACGAGTTTGCAGTACAAGAGGACGAGCTGCCATCACCTTATAGTTTTCCTAAAGGGCCAAAACCTGGTAGCTGTTTGCATGAAATATTTGAACAAATAGATTTTACCAGCCCAGTCGTTCACCCGACTAATACGGAGCAAAACTTATCTGAGGTGGTAAAACGCAGCCTTGAAAAGTATCACATAGGTGAGCAATGGCGAGAAGTGGCTGAAAAATGGGTGCTTGATGTTCTTGCGTGCCCCCTAGATAAGGGTCTTCTTTCATTGGATGTGCTTACACCTAATGATTGCCTAGTCGAAATGGAATTTAATTTACCACTTGAGAGTTTAAGTGCACCTAAGCTAAACGAAATGCTGGTTAAGCATTTTGGTTTTACGCAAAGTAAACTTGAGTTTTCGCAAGTAAAAGGCTTATTAAAAGGCTTTGTCGATTTAATATTTTGCTATCAAGGCAAGTATTATATTTTAGATTATAAGTCTAATTATTTAGGCAGTTCGCCAGCTGATTACGAAGGCGATATGCTTGAGCAAGCGATGAGCAGTCATCAGTATCATTTACAGTATTTAATTTACACAGTAGCGCTGCATCGGTTATTAAAACAACGCATAGCTGATTACTCGATAGAAACCCATTTAGGTGGTGTGTATTACACTTTTTTACGAGGAATGCCGGCAGGGCAAGGCGTGTACTTTAAAAAGCTAACTGTAGAACAAGTGATTATTTTAGATGGCTTATTTAGCCAAGGAGCCATGCTATGAGCGATTTAAATGAGCAACCTGGCTTGTTTGACGATATTGACCAAACGCTTAATGATGAAACATCCGTTGTAGCACAAAGTACAGCGCCAGATGCTGTACAAGAAGACATTGCAATAAAGAATACAATTACCGAAGTGCCGTTACTTGAGTATCTATTATCTGAAAATCGGCTACGTGTCGTTGATGTAAAACTCGCTGAGCTATTGTGCGCTAATAACGCATCAAACGTTCATAATGAATTGTTTTATATTATTTTACTGCTGTGCTTATCGCAGCAAAGCCAACACAGTTGTTTAACCTTAAATGAGGTTGATTGGAGTAATCCTTTTAATTTACGCAAAGGCGATTTTAATAAACTCGATGGCAATGTACCAAGTACGCTAAGCCCGTTTAGTGATGATTTTAACGTACACACAGCGCTTAGTTACTTACAAAACCACGAAAGCGTAGGCGAGAGTAAACCACTGCAATTGTTTAACGACCGGCTTTATTTTGCGCGTCTTGCCGGTTATGAGCAAACACTCGCTGACAGATTATTAAGTATGAGCGAGCGAAAGCTCAATATTAACAACGAAGTATTGGCTGAACTTTTAAATACCTATTTTCCTGCAGATTCTGCAATTGAAACTGATTGGCAAAAAGTGGCGTGCGCGATTGCCGCGACCAAAGGCTTCAGCGTGATCACGGGCGGTCCTGGCACAGGTAAAACTACCACGGTAACTAAGTTACTGGCTATTTTACAGTCTCTTTATAAAACAGTACCCCTTAGCATTAAACTTGTGGCCCCTACAGGTAAAGCCGCTGCTAGGTTGAGTGAGTCAATATTGGGTGCAAAAAATAAGCTCACAACGATCCCTGATGATATAAAGGTGTTGATACCGCAAAGCGCTCAAACTATTCACCGCTTATTGGGCGTAAAACCGTTTACTAATAAATTCAGACATAACAAAAGCAATCCACTGCATTTAGATGTGCTGATTATAGACGAAGCCAGTATGGTCGATTTATCGCTAATGGCTAAATTAATAGAAGCGTTACCTGCGCACGCGCGATTAATACTCTTAGGTGATAAAGATCAGCTTGCCTCGGTAGATACCGGCAGTGTAATGAGCGATTTATGCCAAGGTTTAGCGCTTGGGCAAACACCAAGCTACTCGCAAGCACGTTGTGATGAGCTAAATAGCTTATGTTTTAATAATCAGCCTAAACTAGCAGCTCAAAACAAGAGTGAATTTAAGCTCGCAGATTGCATTGCCTTTTTGCAGCACAGTTATCGGTTTGATGCACAAAGCGGCATTGGTCAACTAGCATTGGCGGTAAACACCAATAACACCGGTATTTTAAATTACGTAGAGCAAGAAAGTACTGAAGGGCGTTTTAACGATGTAATTTTAGATTACGACTTTGTAGCAAAACCAATAGAAAAACTCGTTAAAAGTGCAGCAAGTCATTATGCAAAATACCTAAACTTAATTGCCCAAGGTGCAAGTGTTGCACAGGTGCATGCTGCTTTTGCAAGTTATCAGCTTTTAGCTGCGGTACGGGAGGGCGACTATGGCGTGCATAGCTTAAATCAACGTATTGAGCGCGTATTACAACAACAAGGCTTGATTACCGTAAGCCCTAATACTCATCATTACACAGGCATGCCTATAATGGTGAGCCAAAACGATTACCAGCTTAAGTTATTTAACGGCGATATTGGTATTTTAATGCCCGATGAAAGTGGGCAGCTCAAAGCCATATTTATTGATGAGCAAGGTAACCAACGATCATTTTCGCCTGCACGCTTGCCGGCGCACGATAAAGTATACGTAATGACTATTCATAAATCACAAGGCTCAGAATTTAGCTACACCGCCATGGTACTGCCACCGCTAAAGCAAGCGCGCATGGGTATTAACAGACAATTAGTGTATACGGGCATAACCCGTGCTAAAAACACCTTTGAGCTGGTGGCTGACAAAAAAGTACTGCAATTAGCAATGAATAAAAGCGTATCTAGGGCATCAGGTTTATACGAAAGATTAACGTTTTAGACTTTGAGGATTACGTTGCGCCGAAGCTATTATATAAGTACATTTTCACTTATATAAGTGTTCATATGTAGTTGCGGTTAAAACTCTTATTATTTATCGCGTTATGGTAAATGTCTCCTATACTAAAATTAATTTTATATTGATTGTATTAGTAAGGATATTAATGTTTTTTTCTAAAAATAAACAAAATGAGATAGCGTCTTTAAAAGCTGAACTTTACCCATTACAGCAAGTATGGGAAGGGCTTTATCGAGAGATGCTAGTATTTAATATCCTCTATGATGGGCGAATTTCGCACGCGAATGATAAATTTTTAAGTAATTTAGGCTATACCGAAGATGACTTAAGTAATAACTCTTTTAGTGATTTTATTACTGAATCTTCTCGTCAATCTGCAGAATTTAAAAGTCTACAGCAAGCCATTAAAAAAGAAGGGCATTGGGGCGGTGCATTACAAGTTATGCGCAGCGACGGCAAAGCTGAATGGCTGCGGTTAATAGTTCATCCAGTAAAAGGGGAGCAAGATCAGTTGCTCTATTTTTCTGTATTTGGCAGTGTGCTTACAAAAACAATTACGGCTTCTCGCGAGCAAAGCGATACCATTAAAGCTATTTACCGTTCTATGGCAGTGATTGAGTTTGATTTAGAGGGTCATGTTTTAAAAGCAAACGATCAGTTTTTATCGGCAATGGGTTATCAAGAAAGTGAAATACTAGGTAAACATCACCGTACATTTTGTGAACCGTCAGAATCAAACTCCCAAGAGTACTTACAATTTTGGGCTAAATTGAGAGAAGGACAATTTATTGCAGAGCGTTTTAAGCGAGTTGATAAGCATGGCAATATTGTTTGGCTAGAAGCGTCATATAACCCGATATCTAATGATGCTAATGAGCTTTATAAAGTGATGAAGTTTGCGACTGTTATCACTGATCAAGTAAATCAAGAAATTGCAATTTCACAAGCGGCCGAAATTGCCTATAGCACCTCAACTCAAACAGACAAAAAAGCTGAACAAGGCGCGAGCGTTATACAAGATACGGTTACTGTAATGACGGAGTTGGCTATTAACATGGAGCAAGCTGCAAATGAAATTTCAGCGCTTGATCAGCAGTCGCAACAAATATCGAGTATTGTACAAAGCATTAGTAGTATTGCTGAGCAAACAAATTTATTAGCACTAAATGCGGCAATTGAAGCGGCTAGAGCTGGCGAGCAAGGTCGAGGCTTTGCAGTTGTTGCAGATGAAGTTAGGCTGCTTGCATCGCGTACCTCAAAAGCAACAGAAGAAATTGTAGAAGTTGTACAGCGCAATCAATCACAAACACAAAATACGGTGGCTGTAATAGAAAAAGGTAAAGAAAAAGCAGAGCAAGGCTTAGCGCTATCTAAAGAATCAGGTGAAGTGATGCAGGAAATTCAAGAAGGTGCACAAGAAGTTGTGAATGCGATTGGGCAATTTACCAGTGAGCTTAAAGCCAACGGTTAGATTAGCTTCGTCCTTATTCTAAAGCGGGTACTTTTAATGGTGCTCGTTTTAATCTTACTACCTCAATATCCCCTTGAGAACCATCCAATAATTTCAAATTTAACAAGTATAGATTTATTAAGTCATTAATTAGTATGAAATAAATTTCAACCCCCTCCTAAATGATAATAAATTGTTGCATTTTTGTCCGTTGTTCCTAATACTAGTGAGCGCTTAGGCTGACAAGCTTACGCAAACCAACATGAATACCTTAAATGATAATAAAATATTAAGTACACAACATTAAGGAATTGTATGAACAACAAAAAACGCACACACAAATTAATTAAGCCAAGCCACATACTCGGTGCGGGGTTAGCTATGTTAATGAGCTTTTCTGCAGCGAGTAAAGACTATAAAATTATATTAATTCACGGCTTACAAACCGCGCAAATTACAAATAAGTCGGGTAGCGATGTAGTTAATGATGGGGAAACATATTGGCAGTCGTATTGGAATAATCACGCAGATGAGCGAATTGATTGGCCTGCTTATGAACGTATTGAAGGAAAAATTGCTACTGATTGGGTGTGGCCAAAATTAAAGCAAATATCACGTTCTAATTTATGCAGTGATGGTTGTGTATTTGTAACGCATTCAACCGGTGACTTAGTTGCACGCCATATTATTGATAATCAAGAAAACTGGTTAGAAAACGAAGGCTTACAGCCGCTTAATATTGTGGCTACCTTTGATTTAGCTGGCGCGGGTGGTGGAAGCGAGCTGGCTGATGTGGCAGTTAGTGCTTTAACTGGCGCATCATGGAACTTTGCGGTCGATGCAGCACTCAAATGGTGGTTAGGGAGTGATGTAACCGAAGCTGTTGGCGTATTACACGATTTAAAAGTGAATAATGCCCGCAAAATATCGCCATTTCCTGATGCACGTACACCTCGTTTACGCTTTGTTGCCGATGGTAATGCGTATTTAGGTTTAACAGGTGGATTTTTAAAAGGCAATGATGATTCGGTTGTTGCATCGCATTCTTCATGTGGTGCAAGTTCAGCACGCTCATTTGGAAGTTGTAGCCAAAGTATTGATACTGATGGCCGTTTAAAATCGCAAGGTGATGCGGTAAACAGCTTTATGCCAAACCATTATCCAATGATGATGAGTGACAGTTATAGCCACAACGAAATACATAACGCGCAGCGTAAAGGTAATGTAACGATAGCGATGAACAACGTAAATGTAGCCGATGATAACGTAGGGTTTAAAACGTTTGATAAAACTACAGGTAGTTGGTTTTGGAAAAAACAATATCGTTATATTAAGGATTCAAATAATTTAAGCGCATCAGCACTTATTTATAATGTGATCCCATAACATTTAGACGTGCGGTTTATAACTGCACGTCTTATAAAGGATTAAATTTAACTAATGAAAAAATTTTATGTCGTTGCTTTAATTATTAGCGCTATTTTATTTTCGCTATGGTTTACTGGGAAAAGTGATGCTCATAAAGTAGCTGAGCCTATAAAACCACAGATTAAACACAGCGCGAACGCAGCTGACTTATCGCCTGTAAAAGTGATCCCTATAGATGTACCTAAGGCTAAAAAACCACAATCAAAAAAACAAATTGTGTTTAATGAAGACCTAACAAAAGCAGCGCAGCAAGTGGTTATGCAATATGAAAGTGCACTTAAATTTCCTCCTTATTCTCAGCCATTAAGCGCTTTAGATGAAGATAGATTAAAGCCAAATCAGTTTTATCCTGTGTCGAGCCCTATAGGTGAAAGTGGCGATGCTTTAACGGTAAGTCTCAAACAATATCGCTTTGTATACCCAGAAGAAATAACAATAAAAGTAAGCGCTCAAGGGCTTGGTAAAGTAGTCGTTGAACTTGCAAATACAGACACGAAAGAAGTATTAAACACTCATACAGGTAATGCACGTGAAGGTGAGGCAACTATCACTTTTAAAGGCGAAGATGATTATCCTCGTAGTTTGCAAGTGTTTGTAGAGGGTAATGTTGCTGGTAAAAAAGTCCCCGTAGTTGCGCAAATTCAATATATGGCGCCAAGTGCGACTTTAACAGGTTTTGAAACTGCATATGCGCAAGATGAAAACATGGTCGTGCCAGCTAATTTAACCGTGATAAAAAGCGGTTTGTATCGTGTTAGGGCTAATTTATACAGTGGTGATACACCACTTGCTCATTTGGTATCTAAGGAACGTTTAACACAGGGAAACCAAACCTTAGACTTAAAAGCTCATTGGTCAATATTACCTCACGGTATTACAGATATGCGTTTAAGTGATTTTGTAATTGAGAGAATGTCGCCAAGCCCCGGTGAGCGTAACAGCTTTGGGAATAGTGAAATAAGTCATTTTGATATTACTGATTTTGCATACGATAGTTTGCAACAGTTGCCGTACCAGGCCAATGCACAAGAAAAGTTAAGTTTAGAGTTTTTACAAGGTTTAGCTGAGAGCTAAAATAAAGCTAAGATTAAATTGGTAAACTAAAGGGTTTGTATATAAATACAAACCCTTAATCCTTAACTCTTAGTTAACTATAACTAAAAGTTAGCTTAGATTTATAGTAACTACACTTGGCGATTCTTGTTCATCAAGCTCATTAGTAACAGGCACTTTAGGTATATCTGGCTTATCAAGGGCGATATCGCCACCATCAATGATTTCACCCGTTTGTAAGTTTTTAAAATCAAATAAATCAGCATCAGCTAAATGTGAAGGTACTACGTTTTGCATGGCTGTAAAAATACTCTCAATACGGCCAGGGTGCTCTGCATCCCATTTAGCGAGCATTGCTTTTGTATGTTTACGCTGCAGGTTCTCTTGTGAGCCACAAAGGTTACACGGGATTATAGGGTAGCCTTGTGCAAATGCGTATTGAGCTATATCGGTTTCTCTGCAGTATGCAAGCGGGCGAATAACCATGTGCTCACCGTTATCACTCATTAATTTAGCCGGCATACTTTTTAATTTACCGCCATAAAACATATTTAAAAATAAGGTTTCAATCATGTCATCGCGGTGATGCCCAAGGGCTATTTTAGTGGCACCCAGCTCTTTTGCTGTTCGGTATAAAATACCACGACGTAAGCGTGAGCAAAGTGAGCAGGTAGTTTTACCTTCAGGAATAATATCAGTAACAATACTGTAGGTATCTTCTTCTACTATTTTGTATTCAACATTTAATTTATCAAGATACTCAGGCAATACATGTTCAGGAAAACCGGGTTGTTTTTGATCTAGGTTTACAACAATAAGGTCAAACTTTATAGGTGCAACACGTTTTAAATGCTGGAGCATTTCGAGCATAGTGTAGCTGTCTTTGCCGCCAGAAAGGCATACCATTATGCGGTCGCCTTCTTCAATCATATTGAAGTCCATAACGGCTTGACCAGTTTGGCGACGTAAACGCTTTTGCAGCTTATTTAAGTTAAATTGAGCTTTAGCTTGATCTGAGTGTGACAATTACGCCCCCTAGTAAAACAATACAGCAAAGTTATTTGCTAAAAATAAAGGGGCGTATTATACCCAAACCACCTGAATATGCGAGTTTAGGATGTAATTAAAATTGATTTAAACATGCCTTATTAACACGTAAAAATAACTCGCTTATAACGTGTACATAAGGCCTAAAATTAATCCTTTGCCAGCGGGCTTACGTAACCGTCAGGTTTAAGTGCCAGTACATCACAGTCTAGACTATCAATTACATGCTCTGCTGTATTACCCACAAGCGCCGCGCTTAAGCCAGTGCGTCCAACAGTACCAATAACAACTAATTCGCTATTTAACCGCTTAGCCACATCAGGAATTACATCCTCAGGTAGGCCTTCTTCAATAAAACATTGCTCTTGGCTTAAATTAAACTCAGCTGCCAATGCATTAGTTGATTCATGGTGATGCTTTTTAACTGATTCGTTATAAAGCCCAGGATTAAACTCAGGGATTTCGATTGCTATATTAATCGGTGTAGCGGGGTAGGCATTAACTAAATTAAGCTTTGCGTTGGCAAGTTCACATAAAAATTGTGCATCTTTAATAACGCGTTTATTAAGTGCTACATGCTCTTCATTTTCGCTAACCGCATTTACAGCAGCTAAAATATTACCGTTAGCAGGCCATGCCATTTCTTTTACAAACAATACAGGAGCGGGACATTTACGTACTAAGTGCCAATCGGTAGGGGTAAAAATAACTGACTTAAGTGCACCATGTTGATGTGTGCCTTTAATAACTAAGTCGTATTTTTGATCAATGACAGTATCAATTATGGCCTCGTAAGGGCGATTATGCCAAACCACTTGGGTTTCAATATTTATATCTTTATAAGGAGAGACTAAATCGGTCAGCCATAGCTCACGATCTTTTAATACGGCGTTACGCATTGCTTCACGTTCATCGCCAGAGAGCATGGTTGTCATTTCATAAGAGAAGTCGTACACCGTCATAAAAGCGGTAATACTTGCGCCAGACTTTTTAGCTAAATCTATTGAACGTGCTAAACCGTGTTGATCATCTTTGGTAGGGTCAATAACCGCAATAATGCGTTTAATAGTGTTCATATGCTACTCCATTTACATAACGGGTGTACATTTAGTGTAACGTAAATATAAAACAGTTAAAGGGGTAGCATAATAATTGTTGTTCTAAATCAAGAAATTTTTTCTCCAAGGTTATTAAAAATTAATAACCTAAAATGGCTATAAAATAGACTGAAAGTTAATTTAAACCAAAATTAATCACGAAAGGTCAACACGCCCTAATCACTTTTAGGTGTGAGTAATGTATTATTTTTCTCGATAAATCCACTCGTTTTTTTCACAAAGTTTACTTCTGGGAGTAAGTTATAAGTATTGTTCTTAATTGTAGAAAATACATAGCTTTTCCCACCACGAGAGAATAAGTTAATTAGATCCCAGTATTTTTTTTCAGGGTAAACAGTCATATCAATATTGAGAAAGTGATTATTATTGATATAAATACCTCTGACGTATTTATCGTCAATGAGCTCATTTGTGACATCAGACTGTATTCTGATCCCCCCTTTCGAACGTATAATACTGTTGTGCGTAAAATATATATTTCCCCAATTAAATGGTGTTGTCACGCTGCTTGGCTTATTTGGGTAGGCATTGAGTATAAATTTATCTGTATCTACAAACGTATTCGCAATTATTTTAACATCGGAATAATAGGTCAGCTCAATTGCAGTCCCTTTGGTATTTTTAAATGTATTATATTTTATTAGCCCCTTTGACACTGGCTTTACGGAAGCAAATTTTAAAGAGCCTTTTAAGCCTTCAAAAATATTATTTTCAACAGTAATATCATGCGTACCACCAAAGTTATTATTCCAAGGGTGAGTGGTGGTAACTTGCGTGATATTTTCAAAGTAATTATTGGTAATTTTGACTCTAAAAGAATTAATTGGCGCATCATAAGAAGATAAATGAGAAGAGGTCGCTCTGATTGCGGCATCCCCAAAGTTAAAAAACTGATTATCACGTACCGATATATCAGAAGAACCAGCAAAGAGTATGCCTTGCTCACCCCACACATAATTAACAGTGTCTTTTGTTAATCCTTCAAAAGTGAAGCCTTCAATAGTTATAAAGCGTGAGTTATAAAAAGCTAAAATATATTCACCGTCAAATTTTTCACACTTTCTTAGTACTACCCCTTTTTTCGCAGAAATGACGATATTACTAATATTTCTAAAAATGATGGCTGAGCAAATATCATAAATACCTGGTTGCTCTATCACTAACTCGCTATTTTCCGCAGTGTTTAAAATTAACTCTTTTAATGCTTGGGTGTCATCAATATTATCATCAGGTAACATTGAACTTGATGCTTGAGTACTGATAATACTTAAAGAGAAGATAAACAGGAAATATAAAATATTAGGCATAGGTTATTCCTTTTATATTGTTAATAAATAGAAGTTTATAACTATGATAAGGATTGCAATATGACTAATACCAAACTGCATAAATCTTTGATCAATTTAACGAATTAAATTGCAACATAACGTCGTTAAAATTTTTTATTTAGAACAACTAGATACAAAAATTTTTGCCTAGTTCTAGCGTAATTTTCTTAACATTAAATAGACCTCATATATAAGCAGATTGGTATAAATGAAAACGCACTGTAAGGATAATTACACTGAATTAGATCGCAGTTTTCATATTGTTAAATAGTTTTCATACTTATACTGATTTGTATAAGTTCACTTCTAAAGTATTAGTTGAGGGGAAGTGCAATTGCAATAATTACACTTTAATTACGAATAAAGCATTGATTTTTTTTGGAGGTATTTATTAACAAGGTTTTACTATTGCGGCTGTTTTAGCGAGTGCATTATTATCTAAAATAGTAATGAACTTGCCTTCTACTTTTATTAAGTCGGCTTTTTGAAAACGACTCAGTAAACGGCTTATAGTTTCAACGGTTAGACCTAAATAGTTACCAATCTCTCCGCGTGTCATGGTAAATCTAAATTCTTTACGCGAAAAACCACGCTCACCAAAACGTTCCGAAAGGTTATAAATAAAACTTGCTAAACGCTCTTCCGCTGATTTTTTATTGAGTAATAACAGCATTTCTTGATCGTAAGTAATTTCGCTACTCATTAAACGCATTATTTGTTGGCGAAGTTTTGGTAATTTGCCAGCAAGTTCATCAAGGGTATCGAACGGAATTTCGCATACCATTGACGTTTCTAGCGCTTGCGAAAAGCTTTGATGCGCCATTTTACTTATTGCGTCAAAACCCACCAAATCACCTGCTAAATGAAAACCAGTAATTTGCTCGTCGCCCTGCTCTGATAACGTGTACGATTTAAATGAGCCAGAACGTACCGCATATATAGCTTGCAGCGGTGCGCCTGATTCAAATAGATAGTCGCCTTTATGCAGTGGTTTTTTTCGCTCAATAATTTCGTCAAGCTTATCCATTTCTTGGCCATTAAGTGAAAATGGCAAACACAATTGACTAATACTGCAATTATTACAGCTAATAGCACAATTACCTTTAGCGCGACTTTGAGAAAAATCCATAATTTAATCCGTTTTTAATTTTTATTCACGACATTGTGTAGATTAATGTACCAACTTGTCAGTTGCAATAATCAATAAGTAGATACCATACCAAATTATAACACTGCCTAATACAATACGAGTCCATGGATGGTTAATAATAGTATTTAGCTTTTGCGCAGTAACACCTAAAGTAATCATTGCCGGAAAAGTACCTAAAGCAAAACAAAGCATTACTAAAGCACCATCCAATGCACTTGGGCTAGTCATCGCCCATGTAAGCGCTGAATATACTAAACCACAAGGCAGCCATCCCCACAAAGCACCATAGCCAAGGGCTTTAAAAGGAGAATTAATAGGCATTAAGTATTTGTTGAGCTTGACAATGTGTTGCCATACAAGGGTTTTACCTATTTTCTCTAACCATTGCAAAGTGGGCCCTAAGCGCATTATATACACGCCAACGAGGAGCATAAAAATAGCAGCAATGAATGAAAGGGCTAAAGAGAAAGACGTGTTTTGCCTTGCAAATTGGCTACTAATTCCTGCAACAAGTGCACCTGCAGCCATATAACTTAGTGCACGCCCAATATTATAAGCAAATGAATAGGTTAACGTTTTACGTTTATCACTCGCTAGTTGTAATGAGCTTGCTATACCGCCGCACATAGCAATGCAATGTCCGCTACCTATTAGCCCCATTAAGAATGCGCTGGTATAAAGAGGGTCAATCATTACTTTTGTTATGTTGCTCTTTGTCGTCTTCAAACAAAATACTATGACCCTGCTTGTTTAAGTCAGAAAACTGCTCGCTTTTTACAGCCCAAAAGAAAACACCAATAGCAATAATGACGAACAAAATGGCAATGGGGATCAAAATGTAAATTATGCTCATAACTTTAATAGCCTTAGTGAATTACTGATCACAATAATTGAGCTGGCAGACATGCCAATCACAGCCATCCATGGAGCAACTAAGCCCAATGCTGCAAGTGGTAATATGGACGCATTATACAATAAAGAAAGCGCAAGGTTTTGCTTAATAATGCGCCTAGTTTGTTTAGCAACATTAAGTAAGTGATCGATTGAGGCTAAATCGCTATTAAGGAGCACCACATCAGCGCTATTTTTAGATATATCTGCACCGGTTTCCATGGCAATTGATAAGTGTGCGCTGGCAAATACTGGGCTGTCGTTTACACCATCGCCGACCATAGCAACCACTTCTTTTTTTGAAGACCACTGTTCAACGGCTGTTTGTTTATCTTGTGGGGAGCATCCAGATTGCACGCTTTCGAGTTTAAGTTGTTTTGCTACTTTTTGGCCTGCATCGGAGGCGTCACCGGTTAACATATGACACGTTAAGTTTTGCGATTGAAGAGACTCTATAAGTTTTTTAGCATCATTTTTAACTTTATCAACAAAGTAAAAACGTGCAACAACTTGTTTATTTATATATAAGCTTGCTTGTGCATTTGATTTTTTGCTATCAAACCAACCACTTTTACCAATTGCGTAATGATGAGTTGCATCTTGTGCGCTAATGCCCAGCCCTGGGTGTACTTCAACGTTATCAAGGTTATGATGAGCAAGTGTGATTTCATCAAAAGCGCTAGCGATAGGGTGTTCAGAATAGCGCTCTAACCTAGCTGCAATATCGAGGATTTGTGTTTTTGTGTATTGTTTATCGATTATATCGACTTCATTAAGGCTAAATTTACCTTGTGTAAGAGTGCCTGTTTTATCAAATGCAAATAAAGTAATTTGTGAGAGTGTTTCGAGCACATGCGCTTGTTTTATTAACACGCCTTTGCGAGTAAGTGTTGCTACGGCGCAGGTAAGCGCGGTAGGTATGGCTAAACTCAACGCACATGGGCAGGTAGCAACCAAAACCGAAATAGTAATCCAAAATGCGTGTTCTGGATCAATTTGGTACCAACCAATAGCAGTAAGCGAAGCAAATATGAGTAAGCACGCAATAAACCACTGTGCTACTTTATCAGTAATTTCAACCAATTTAGGGCGTTTGGTTAATGCATTGTGTTGCAGGCGTATAATCTGATTTAAAAGCGTATTTTGACCAATTTTATTAATTTTTATTTCAATAACGCCGTCGTGGTTAACACAACCAGCATAAACATTGTGACCAATAAACTTAGTTACGGGTTGATGTTCACCGGTCATCATAGACTCATCAACCGTGGTTTTGCCTTTAATAAGTTCGCCATCGGCAGGAATTGTCTCACCCGCTTTAATAAGTACGATGTCATTAAGTTTTAGTTTTTTTGCTGCAATTATAAGCTCGTCACCACTTTCGTTAATAGTACGCGCTGTTAATGGCAGTAGTTTTTGTAAGTTGGCAGTAAACTCGCTCGCTTTTAAACGCGCTCTAAATTCAAGGTATTTTCCCAATAACAGCAAAAAGGTAAACATACATACAGATTCAAAATATACCTCACCCACTTCCATAAATGTAGCGTAACAACTTGCACCAAATGCGCCAAAAATAGCCAGCGAGACGGGTAAATCCATATTGAGCTGTTTTGCTTTTAAGCCATTTATGGCATTGGTTAAAAAGGGCAGTGCGCTATATAGAACAACGGGAGAGGCAAGTACTAAGCTGATCCACCTAAAATACTGTTCAAAATTACTGTCCATGCCTGAAAACATGCCAAAGTACATGGCAAATGCAAACATCATTACTTGCATGGTCATTAAGCCTGCTACACCTAAGCGGCGAATATAGGCTTTTGCCGTTTGTTGTTTTTGTTGGGCTTCAGTATCGGCTTGAAATGGATAGGCTTTATAACCAATTTTAGCTAAGGAGGTAATTACTTCACTCAATGGGGTGCTGGTTTTATCCCACTGAATCATAGCGCGGTTGGTTGAGGTATTTACATCAACACGTTTGACTGTGTTTAAATTTAAAAGTTGTTTTTCGATAAGCCACGCACAAGCGGCGCAGGTTATCCCTTCAACGCTCAACAATACCTCTGAGATATTATCGTTGGTGGCTATAAATTCGTCTTGAATATCTTCGTTGTCATAACTTTTTATAAATGCGAGTTGCTCAGGTACTAGCTGTTCTACTTTACCGGCACGTACGGTGCGGTATTTGTAGTAATCGGTCATACCTTGGTCAACAATATTTTGCGCAACAGCTTGGCAGCCAATGCAACACATTGGCTGGGCTTTGTCGTCAATTATAACGCTTGCACTAAATCCATTTGGCACACTCTCAAGGCAATGAAAACAAGAGTTAGACATAGTTATGACTACTTATAATTAGGAGTAACTAAAAGGGTCTGTTCAGTTGGTAACGCTATATTTTCTTTCATTTTCCAACTGCCATCAATTGGTTCAATAAATACTGAGTAAGCACCTGGTGTGTAATTATCAAGTAGTGCAGTAAATTCTTGATTCGCATTAGGGGTTAGAGTAGCTGTAAAATCATGCGCTTTAATTGTGCGATGATAAAACGAGAGTTTTAACACATGCACATTGCTGCTGTCGCCTTTTGTAAATTTAAAGCTTACACGTTCGTTAGTTACATTTAACTCGCCATGTAAATAAAGTGCCTTTGCTTTTTCAAACTTAGTCAGCTCTAAGTTGATTGCTTTACCTTTTTTATAGTAGTCGTCAACAACCATATCTGGACCGTTACCTATTGCTGTAATAAATAAGCTAATACAGCCAATAATGGCAACTAACGGAAAAAAGATTAAAAACCAAGGCCAAAAATTTTTATACCACGGAGTAGGTTGCATAGTGTCTCTAAAGTAAGTTTAGGAAGGGCTATTTTATAGGATTTATACGTAAAAGACTAAAAAAAAGCCTCACAGTGGAGGCTTTTTTGATCTGGATTAATCTATTGAATTAAATAAATTAATTTATAAACATTTTATTAACCGTGTACTTATTTATCTTGCGATAAACTGTAAACGTAGGCAGTTAATAAGTGAATTTTTTCTTCACCTAAAATGTCTTTCCAAGCAGGCATTACACCAGCACGACCGTGGTTAAGTGTTTCTTCAACTGCACGTTGAGAGCCACCATATAACCAAATGTTATCAGTCAGGTTAGGCGCGCCAAATGGAAGGTTATGTGCAACCGACCCGTTACCGTCAGCACCGTGACATGCAGCACACATCATTGCAAATTTTGCTGCACCTGCGGTTGCATCTTTTTGGTTAACAGTACGACCAGAAAGGCTCAGCACATGTGCTGTCATTTCTTTAACGCCTTGCTCACCAAGAGCTGGACCCCAAGCTGGCATTGCTGCAATACGACCAAGTAGCAATGTCTCTCTAATTTTATCTGGTGTTCCGCCATACAACCAATCTTTATCAGTTAGGTTAGGGAAGCCAGTACCACCACGTGCATCAGAGCCATGACATTGCGCACAGTTTTGTGAAAATAAACGCTGACCAATTTCAATGGCTAATTGACCATCTGTTTGCTCATGTTTGTTGCCATTTTCAAGAGCAACTTGTTGCGCAGCGTCACCTTCAAACTTAGAATTAACTAAATCTAAAACAGGTACCTGCGCCAGTCTATTAAAAATAGGACCGAAGCGTTCTTCTGCAGCTTCGTACTCTTTATCAAGTTTTACAAAGCGACCTTCTTCTTTCGCTTTAGCAATCGCTTCTTTAGATTCAGCTAAAGAAGTTATACCTTGGTTAGAGCTCGTCCATTTACCTAAACCTTCCCAGTTGCCTAAACCCGGGTAAGCCGCAAGATAGTATACAGACCAAATAAAGGTTGCGAAAAACATGTAAGTCCACCATTTAGGTAGTGGATTATTTAGCTCTTCAATGCCGTCAAATTCATGTCCACAGCTTTCACCTTCCTTTACGCCAGCGTAGTTTTTTAAGTTCCAAACTAACAGGCCAAAAATGATGCATAAGCATGCAAGGGTTAATACAATAACCCAAATACTCCAAAAGCTAGTCATTTTTCAGACTCCTTTTCCTCGTTAGAGAGTGTGTTGTCATGTTTTTTTTCATCTTCGAAAATGGCATTAGCGGCGCTGTCAAAACGAGTTTTGCTTCTCTTGCTATATGCCCATGCAACAATCACAATAAACAATACTAAAATTACCAGAGTCAAAATGCCTCTGTATGTTCCGTAATCCATAATTTTTACTTCAAGTGGGTGCCAAGTTGCTGTAAATACGCGATTAGAGCTTGCATCTCTGTTGCGCCTTCGCTGTTATTCATAGCGTTAACTTTTTCAACATCAGCTTTAAGTTCTTCGTCGCTGCCATAGCCTAAGCCCGGATGTTTTGGGTTTTCAGGGTTAATAGCAAAAGTATCACGGAAAATTTGTAGTTTTTTCAGAGTAAGGCTGGTATCAACCGTATTCTCTGCTAACCAAGGAAAGCCTGGCATGTTTGACTCAGGAACCACTGCACGTGGATCTACTAAGTGCGCATAGTGCCAATCGTCCGAGTAGCGCTTACCAACACGAGCCAAGTCAGGACCAGTACGCTTAGAACCCCATAAAAACGGATGGTCCCAAACAGATTCACCGGCTACAGAGTAGTGACCATAACGCTCAACTTCATCACGAAAAGGACGAATCATTTGTGAGTGACAGTTAGAACAACCTTCACGCACGTATATATCTCGGCCTTCCATTTCTAAAGCGTTAAGAGGGCGAAGGCCTTCTACTGGCTTAGTTGTATCGTCTTGGAACATTAGCGGAGTAATTTCAACTAAGGCGCCAAAGCTAATAGCAAAAACAGTCAGGATAGCCATAAGGCCAACGTTCTTTTCTACTATTTCATGTTTGTTTTGTGAATTTTTCTTGCTCATCATCTCACTCCGTTATGCTAATTGTGCTTGCGCGTCTAGTTTCAGAGATTCTTTCTCAGCTGAAATAGTACGGTAAACGTTATAAGCCATAACTAACATACCTGCTACGATGAATACACCGCCTACAAAGCGCATGATATAGAAAGGATGCGACGCTTCTAAAGACTGCACAAAGCTGTACATCAATGTACCGTCAGCATTTACTGCACGCCACATTAGACCTTGCATTACACCTGAAATCCACATTGCAACGATGTATAAAACAACACCTACAGTGTGTAACCAGAAGTGGGTATTAACCAATTTAACGCTATACATACGACCTTGCGCGAATAATGCAGGGATCAAGTGATAAATAGCACCAATTGAAATCATAGCAACCCAACCTAGCGCACCTGAGTGTACGTGGCCGATTGTCCAATCTGTGTAGTGAGATAACGCATTTACAGATTTAATTGCCATCATAGGACCTTCAAACGTAGACATACCGTAGAAAGACAATGAAACAACTAAGAAACGCAGTACTGGGTCGGTACGTAGTTTATGCCACGCGCCTGATAGCGTCATAATACCGTTAATCATACCACCCCAAGACGGTACGAATAAAATAATAGACATAACCATACCTAAACTTTGCGTCCAATCAGGAAGCGCTGTGTAATGAAGGTGATGAGGGCCAGCCCAGATATATAATGAAATTAAAGCCCAAAAGTGAACTACCGATAAACGGTATGAATACACCGGACGACCTGCTTGTTTTGGTACAAAGTAATACATCATACCCAAGAAACCAGCAGTTAGTAGGAAGCCTACAGCGTTATGACCGTACCACCACTGAACCATCGCATCTACCGCACCTGCATAGATTGAGTATGATTTAGTTAACGACACAGGCACTGCCATACTATTTACAATATGAAGAACTGCAACAGTAATAATAAAGCCAGCGTAGAACCAGTTAGCAACATAAATATGCGACACTTTACGCTTAATCAAAGTACCAAAAAATACAACTGCGTAAACAATCCAAACCACAGCGATTAAAATATCGATTGGCCATTCAAGTTCTGCATATTCTTTTGAGCTAGTAATACCTAAAGGAAGCGTTATTACTGCTAATACAATAACTAGCTGCCAGCCCCAGAAAGAAAAGGCGGCAAGTTTGTCTGAGAAAAGACGCGTTTGACAAGTACGTTGTACGACATAATAAGACGTCGCAAAAAGTGCACTAGTACCAAATGCGAAAATTACTGCGTTCGTGTGTAACGGACGTAGTCGAGAGTAAGTTAACCATGGTGTATCAAAGTTAAGTGCTGGCCAAGCTAATTGGGCAGCAATCAGAACCCCAATACTCATGCCAACGATGCCCCAAATCACTGTCATAATAGCGAATTGGCGTACAACCTTATAGTTATACTCAGTTTGTGATGCTACTGTTTGGCTCATTTTCTGGCTTCCGCTGCAATAAATGCGTTTAGAAATGAATTACCCACCTTTAAAAGTGGGGCCTACTATTTTCCCCAAGCGTGTTATCTAAAACTTTCAATACATGAAAGCTTCAGAAAAAAAACTTGAGAAACCCTTATTTTTTGCGGGTGAAATGATAAATTTTTTGGCCTAAAAAAGATAGGTCAATTACATAAAATTATGACATCAATCAAACTTTGTGAGCTTGTTGTTTATTTTTTGATACAGTTTGTGCCTAATTTGGCCTAATAGTAACACTCGCACTTGTTATTTATAGTCACGATTATTAGTATTTGCTTTTCTTTAGTGCGAAATTGTTATGCTTACATACAGGTTAAGTTTATTTACGGCGGTGTTTTTTTTATTAACAGCGTGTGATTTTTCTAAAAACACAGATAAAGAATTTCTTAAAAATGGCATGTGCGAAGCTAATTTGCCGTGTACTTTTTCAAACGGTGTTAAAGTGTGGTTAAGCGAACAAACGCTCTCACCCGAAACCCCATTTACTATTTTTAGTGATTTACCTGCAAACGTTACAATTGAAGATGCCAAGCTTAAAGGCATCACTATGTATATGGGCTACATTCCTCAGCAGTTTAAAAAACATAATGATCTTTGGCAAAGTAATACTATGGTTGGCATTTGTTCCGAGCAAAATATGCTTTGGAATTTAGAGCTAACTGTTAAAGATAATACAACCTCTGTAATACAAACTCTCAATTATTCTTTTTACGTAACTTATTAGGGTCTGTTGATCTTTCAAGGTTAAATTTGCAGCAGTCTGTTTGGTATTTAGGCAAGGCAGAGCCTATGCAGTGTGGTTATTCCCCATAAATAGGCGATAACGTAGCATTAATGCCAAACAGGCGCTGCCCAAAAGGTTCTTCCTAGGGGCTATTTACTCTTTGTTGCTCGGTTTTTACTTAGTCGACTAGGTTACAAATCTCGCGCCGCAATTAAATAGCCCCTAATTTGAACAAATTTTAATCCGCAAAGATCAACAGACCCTAAAGTTGCGGCTGCAAACTCTTGCATACAGCTTACATTTTTGATGTGAGTTCGTTTTCTTATACATACGATTATTTGAGTGACAAGATCAATAAAATTGCCTTTTTAGGTTTTGATACTGATAAAGTTTCAATGGTGAATGAGTGCTCTCAAAAAGTTCAACTTTAATTCCGACTGAATAAAAAATCTAATCAAAAAACGTCTTAAAGTAGCTAAATCAGACTATTTAATCGCTAAGCATGCATAAATATGGTTAGTAATTAACATTTAGTTTTGCGGTTTTAATAATGCACTGTGATTAACTTGTTAATTTGTCTGTTTTTGGTACATGGCTCAGTTAATTACATTTGATTACAAAGTGAATCACTTTGATTTCAGGTGTGTTTATTAAGTGTTTATTTGTACTCAAAGTTTTGATATTACTATGTATTTACTTGTTAACAATGAAACAAGTTGTAACGTATGTTCCTAATGAAGTTATTCTATTTTGTTGTGATATATAAAATAAACAGACGTTAAGTTTTCGTTCAGTTAGAAGCGCCTAAGTTGCCCGCCTGACTCACTATTCTAATAAAAAGTGAGCATTACCAATAAAGGTAAATTTCCAACAAGTAGGGTTCTTTCATGAAAAAATCAACTCTTGGTTTAGCTGTAATTGCAGCGATCCCAATGTTCTCAAGTGTGCAAGTTTTAGCGGCAGACGAAGCTGCAAAATCAATCGAAAAAATTCAAGTGACGGGTTCTCGTATTAATCGCACTGATATGGAAACGTCAAGCCCTATTACCGTCATTGGCGATGATTTTATTACCAAAAGTGGTTATACATCAGTTGCTGATGTACTTTCAAATCAACCTTCAGTTGCAGGTACAAGCTTAGGTGGTACTAGTAATAATGGTTCAGGCGGTTCTGCAACAGTAAACTTACGTGGAATGAGCTCTCAACGTACCTTGGTTCTATTGAATGGCCGCAGAATGGTGTCATCTGGTACTGGCGCTGATTCTTCTGTCGATTTAAATACTATTCCAGTCGCAATGATTAAGTCTATTGAAATATTAAAAGATGGTGCGTCTGCAGTATATGGTTCTGATGCCATAGCTGGTGTTGTAAATATAATCACTAAGAAAGATTTTGAAGGCACGGAACTTAATATTGACGGAAGTAGAACAACAAAGAATGACGGGAATAATTACGGTTTTAGTATACTCCACGGTATGCAGGTAGCGGATGGTAATTTTGTCGTTGGCGCTCAGTACTCTGGTCGCGGAGAAATAATTCAATCTGATCGACGCTTTGTGGATGCAGGGCAATCATCTTGGATACCACAAGGTACATTAGGCGGTAGAACCTCCGTTGGTAATGGTGATTTTAAAGATAGAACAACGTCTTATGATTTCACTACATCTAGCTATGCACAAACACCCAATGATTTGTATAGTATTTTTACAAGCTATGATACTGAACTTGATTCAGATACAACTTTAAATATCGATTTAATGTATACGCGCCGTGAATCATCACAGCAATTAGCACCGCAACCGATAACGATCGATTTAAAAACCGATAGACTAAATGCTAAATATACCAATTCATTTTCTGAAAATGGTACGCTAGCTGATACATTAGAATATAAAAGAAGGATGGCTGATGCTGGTCCTCGTCTCTATGAACAAGAAACTGATACTTACAGAGCTTCAGTCTCTTTACAGGGACTTTTAGATAATGATGCTAGCTGGGATATAAGTGCAACTTATGGACGAAATGACTCTAAGGATAGCGTAAAAAATTCAATTAACGCCGTCAGAGTAGAAGAAAGTATTTATGCTAATCAGGATATTTGGTTTAGTGGCGAGCCTCTAGAACGCGACTTCTTAACAGCTAACAATTCAATATTTATGGAGAATAATGAGGGCGGCAATGAGCAGTTCGTTCTTTCTGCTGGATACAGCAATGTAACAGAAAGTGATATTGGTTATGCTATAGGTATTGAAAACCGTTTTGAAAGTGGTTTTTATACCCCTGATTTAATTACTCAATTAGGCGAAAGTTCTTCAGCACAGCAGGATTCTACAGATGGCGACTATTCTGTACAGTCAGTCTATTTTGAGACATCAATACCAGTTTTGGAGTCTGTATCATTAGAAGGCGCGGCTCGTTACGATAATTATTCTACCTTTGGTGGCGAAATAACCTGGAAACTAGGTGCAACTTGGAATGTCACTGATGAATTTATGGTGCGCTCTGTATTAGCTACTGGCTTTAGAGCACCAAATGTTGCTGAATTGTTTGGCGGAAATTCAGGTTCTTATGATTACTTATCAGATCCATGGGGAAACGCTACAGATGCTCAAATACTTGTAAACCGTGCAAGTGATGATGACCTACAAGCTGAAGAGAGCCGTTCATTCACTTTTGGTATGGTTTGGGAAGTTACTGATGGCTTATCAAGTACTTTAGATTACTGGAAGTTTGATATTACTAATGCAATTACCCGTTTGGACGTTCAGAATGAATTGAATTCTTGTTTTGCAGGCGATACAGATTCATGTTCATCAATTAGAGTGAGCCAAGCTGGTGATTTATCTGACTTAACCTCTCTACTAACTAATGTTGGCTCTCAAAAAACATCTGGGGTTGATTGGAATATTAGTTACACTGGTGATAGGTACAGGATAAATCTTGATACAACTTATCTAATTAAGTTTGAAGAAGATGACATTAATTATACAGGCACTATCGATGGCAACTTTGGTGGCTATTCTAAAATAAAGTCAAACCTTTCAGTTAATTACGATCTTACTGATTCATTAAATATCCTCTATAACGCACGATTCATTCGTGGAATGGATGGTGAATACTACGGCGAAAATTTTAGTACTGACAACATTATTTACCACGATATTTCAATGAGCTATAACTTGAATGATGCATTGAGATTTACTGGTGGTATGAACAACATTTTCGATAAAGAGCCTGAGAAAGTATTAGGCGGTAACGATATGGGTACAGTTCCTGAGGTTTACGATGTAATTGGTTCACGTATTTTTGCAAGTGTAAACTACAAGTTTTAACTAGCACATTAATCGTATTAAGGCTCAGTATTTACTGGGCCTTTTTTATTGAACAAAACAAAGGAGACAAGTACACTAAAACGATATTTTAGAAGGAGAACTGATTGTTAAAACAAGATGAAAACTTATCTTTTGTCATTGAGCCAGAACTAACTCCTCGTTCTGAGCAGCGCATAGATCTGTATTTTTCTATCCCTAATGAAATGGGGATTAATCCGCAAACGCTTACCGAAGAATCTTACTTTAATAACCACTTCAAATCCCATTTAGCGTATAACGCGAATAATATACACCTGCCTTTAGTGCGAAGCCGCTTTGTGAGTAAAAATAAAGGTGAGCAACAAGATTATCGTCAAAATCTTAACTTATTTTGTTATCAAGTGCGTTTAGCCCTTGATGCCGATATAAAAGACGCGTTAAAAATTGATGAAGCCGAAGATTTTTATAAACGTGCTAACGAAGTATATGAACAAAGTGAAGGGCTTTTAAAAAAGCTGCGCCGTTATACGCCAGATGACGAAAAGCTACTGCCATTTTTTACCAATGCTGATAACTATTTAAGTTGGCATGTTGAGCAATCTTTTTTAAAGCTTTTAGATGAAGGCCCCCGTAGTAGCGATTATGCAAAAGAACGTAACGATTTAATGCAGTTTTGTAAAAACGAAAATGCGTACCGGGCTGACAAAAACTATAATTCTGAAACCACAATGCAAGACGCTAATCGAATAACAAATAAAATGCGCTTGCTACAACGCTTAATTGAGCATGGCGTTATATTACAGCGTCAAACGCGGTTTCTTAATAGCTACCTTAAGCGATTAGTTAAGGGCACGGTAACAGCCGTTATAATGGCATTTGTGATGGTTGTGATACTTAATGCTCGCTCAACGTTTACTGAAGTCACCGCGACGCTTATTTTAATTTTGGGGGTTATTTACGGTCTGCGTGAGATATTTAAAGAAGATATTACGCGTATGATTTGGCGAGCTATTGTACAAGGGCGACCCAAGTGGCGATTTAGTTTTAAAAATAGTATTACCAAAGACAAAATAGCGAGTCAGCTAATTTGGCTTGAATACACACGCTTTAAAAAAATCCCTAAAGAAGTAAAATCTATATTTTCAAAACGTCGACAGCAAAATAAACAAGCTGCGCAGTGGTTACATTTTGCGAGTGAAACGCGTGTAAGTGCAAAAGAATTTTTACCTGGTTACGATACCTTGCAACAAACTCTGCAATTTAGTCTTGCGCCATTTGCGCGTTATTTAAAACGTGGTGAAGGGAAGTTATATCATTTAGACAGTAATAAAATATCTAAACAGGCGGTTGAACGGCGCTACCAACTTAACATGGTGCTTGTGCTGACTGAGGAAGATAGAACACTTTACCAACGCTATAAAATAACGTTAAATCGCAGTAAAATCGTCAATATTGAGCTTATTTACTCGAAAAAGTAAGCTTATGAATAAAAAAGGGACTGATAAAATCAGTCCTTTTTTTAAATTTATTTATTAGCTAAACCATGCTTGCTGTATAACGTTACTTTGTCTGACACTAGCGTGATCTCGATATTTTTCGCTTCATCGCCCCACACACAATTAGTATGCAGTGTTTTTTCAACACAGTTATCAGCACTGCCTAAAATGGTTTCCACTTCAGTCTTATCCATACCTACTTTAATTTTTTCGTAGCTTTCAAGGCTTACTTTAGAACAAGCCGCAAGGCTTAATGTAGCTGCGATGATAAGGAGTTTTTTCATTGTTATATCCTATTTAGTATTAATGTTTGAATTTTCTGATTTGGACGATCATGCCCATTCGTGGGTGGTCAAAGTAATGTACTTCACCACTTATTACACGTCTAAACTGAGAAAAGCGGGCTGACTCTATATCGCCATTTTCTAGCTTTTGGCTAATATCAAAATTAGCTGTAATGTATAAATAATGTCGTAAGTGTATTTTAAATAAACCGTCTAGTTCCCATTCTACTTTTGATTGGTCTGGGTAGTTAAATAGTTCAGGTTGTGAATTTAATAAACTTACAAAATCAGGATTTGAATAGCTAGGGATTACGTTGGAATCAATTTTAAGATGTTTACCTGCTATTAAATGCATACTTGGTGCACGCGATTTACTTGCGCCTTCAAAGCGCCAACCAGTATGTAGAATAGGTGTTAATCCTTTGCGATCTAGCTGTTGGTACTGCGCTTTAAATTGCAGTTGTTCTGGCGCTAATAAATAAGTTTGCTGCATATCATCTTTAGCGGGAGCTAGAGGTGTGACAGGTAGCTCATCGTAGCTTTGTAAGTAGTTTGTACTGTCACTGCATACACCCGATTGCGGGTTTGAATTAACTAAGGAATCGGTAAAAGAGCGTTTTTGAAAACGCTCATCGCCATCTATACAGGCTTGCATTGCTTGCTCTGTGTAAAGTGGCGTCATTAAATCTAGAGAGTTTTTATCCTCAATAGCTTTGTGCTTAAGGGTAAAGTCTTCTTGTAAATACGGAGCAGGGCGCTGTTTAAATACCAGCACCTCAACCTCAAACCAACGCTCTGCAAATGCAGTGCTACTAAATAAGCAGCATAAAATAACAAGCGATTTTTTTAGCAACATTAATGGCTAACCTTTTTTTCGAAATCTGCAATCATTGCAGTGACCATTTTTAAGCGTTCGCGGGCATTAGCCTCACTAATTGCAAAGCGCAGTTTATTTGCGCCATCCATTTTGTACACCTTAGGCGCACTTTGTATCAAACCTATAATGAAGCTAGGGTTAACCTTAGTATCTTGGCTAAACTCAAAGTAACCGCCTTTTGGATTAGCCTCAATTTTTGTTATACCTAAGTTACTGGCCTGCATTTTAAGCTGTTGTAAACTAAACAAGTTTTTAGCGGCATCTGGCAGTAAACCAAAACGGTCTATCAACTCAACTTGCAGTTCATCCATGTCATCAAGGTTAGCACAACTTGCAACGCGCTTGTACATACCTAAGCGTGCATTTACATCGTGTATGTAATCATCAGGTAATAGTGCAGCTAGTTTTAAATCCACTTCGGTTTGTTTTTGAAGTAGGTTTTCAAGTGTTGGCTCTTTACCTTCACGTAGCGCATTTACAGCTTGCTCGAGCATTTCCATGTACAAACTAAAACCGATAGTTTGCATTTGACCTGATTGATCGTCGCCAAGTAACTCACCCGCACCACGAATTTCTAAATCGTGTGTAGCAAGGGCAAAACCCGCGCCTAAATCTTCCAATGATTCGATTGCTTGTAAGCGTTTACTCGCATCTTTAGAGAGTGCTTTAGGGTCACCTGTGAGTAAATAGGCATACGCTTGATGATGGCTTCGGCCAACTCGTCCACGTAATTGGTGTAACTGTGCAAGGCCGAGTTTATCTGCTCTATCCATAATAATGGTATTGGCTGTAGGTACATCGATACCGGTTTCGATAATCGTGGTACATACCAACACGTTGTATTTTTGATGATAGAAGTCAGTCATTATTTGCTCAAGCTCTTGCTCGCGCATTTGACCGTGAGCTGAGGTTACGCTTGCTTCAGGCACCCATTCACTGATCTCTTGTGCAACACGCTCAATAGTTTCTACATTGTTATGCAAAAAGTAAACTTGGCCACCGCGTTTAATTTCACGCAGTACCGCTTCGCGTATTAGTTCTACATCGCGTTGGCGTACAAAGGTTTTAACCGCTAAACGTTTAGCTGGCGGGGTCGCGATAATTGATAAATCACGCATGCCACTCATAGCCATATTAAGTGTACGCGGTATTGGCGTTGCAGTGAGTGTAAGTATGTCTACATCGGCACGTAGTGCTTTAATCTTTTCTTTTTGGCGTACACCAAAGCGATGTTCTTCATCAACAATGAGTAAACCTAAGTCGTTAAACTTAATGTCTTGCTGAATAAGTTTGTGCGTGCCGATAACTATATCGAGCTTACCGTTGGCCATTTTCTCAAGCGTGTCTTTTTGCTCTTTAGTGGAGTTAAAGCGCGAAAGTACACCTACTTCAATAGGAAAATCAGCAAAACGGTCTTTAAAGTTTTCAAAGTGTTGTTGAGCCAGTAAAGTGGTAGGCACTAAAATTGCCACTTGTTTATCATCGTTAACCGCTACAAAAGCAGCGCGCATGGCTACTTCTGTTTTACCAAAGCCTACGTCACCACACACTAATCGGTCCATGGCTTGCTTTGATTGCATATCACCTAATACGGCTTCTATGGCGTTGCGCTGATCGTCAGTTTCCTCAAATGGGAAGCTATCGCTAAATTGGCGATATGCAGGGGCATCTAGGGTAAATTTATTACCTGGTTTTGCTTGGCGTTGTGCATAAATATCCAGTAATTCGGCGGCAACATCGCGGACTTTTTCAGCCGCTCGCTTTTTAGCTTTTTCCCATGCATCTGAGCCAAGCTTATGCAGCGGGGCGCTGGCTTCTTCACCACCCGAGTAGCGGCTAAGCATATGTAGCGCCGATACTGGTACGTACAATTTAGCTTCACTTGCATATGTGATGGTAACAAACTCAGTAATTACACCTGCAGCATCAATTGTTTGCAAACCCTGATAGCGACCAACACCATGATCGAGATGCACAACAGGCTGACCTTCCTTAAGCTCGGCTAAGTTACGAATGAGCGCATCTTGACTGGCTTCATACTTGTGCTTGCGGCGTCTGCGCTGAGATACTTTAATGCCTAGCAGTTCTTGCTCGGTAATAATAGAAAGGCTGGGTTTAGTGCCCAGTACTACACTTTGCTCGAGCGGACTTACTATTAAACCTACGTCACTCGCGCTTTTTGTAAATTGCTCAAGTGTTTCAAATTCTTTAAATTTTAAACCGCTTGGTTTTAAAATGCTCAGTAATGATTCGCGACGACCATCGGATTCAACACTGAGTAATATGCGGCCTTTTTTCTTTTTTTGCTCAGCTACATAATTTATAAACGCGCCATAAGGTTCATGCTGTTTATGATCAATTCGAATAGCAGGCAGCTCGCTAACGCTTAAGTTTTTATTGCCCGCTTTAGTACCAAGCTTTGCAAGAGATAAACGAATACGTGCAAAGTTACCTAAATTAGAAAACAGCTCTTCAATAGGCTGATAAAGCGCATTGGGTTCAAGTAATGGACGAAGTGGGTCAACTCTGCGATTTTCGTAGCGTACATTTATATCATGCCAAAAGTTATCTGCCGCATGCTCTAAATCACCCAGCTGCATAACGGTTGTTGTATCTGGCAAGTAGTCAAAAATAGTGGCTAGCTTTTCAAAAAACAGCGGCATGTAGTATTCAATACCTGCTGGCCAGTTACCTTTGCTTACTTGCATATATACTGAGTCTTGCTGCGAGCTTGCACCAAACTTTTCACGGTAGCTTATTCTAAAACGTTCAATATCGGCGTCGTTAGTAGGAAATTCATGCGCTGGAAGTAGCTCAATTTTATCTACTTTTTCATCAGAACGCTGCGTTTCTACATCAAATAAGCGAATTGTGTCGAGTTCGTCATCAAAAAAATCGAGTCTAAATGGATGCGGGCTGCCCATTGGATATAAGTCAACGATAGAGCCGCGTATAGCGTATTCGCCGTGCTCCATTACTTGTTGAACATTTAAATAACCAGCTTGCTCTAGGTTGTCACGAAAGTTATGTGTGTCTAGCTTGTCGCCCACTTTAAAGTTTATTGTTGAACCGTAAATAAACGAGGCCGGGGCTGTGCGCAACATTAAAGTAGATACAGGCACAATTAACACACTTTGTTGTTCTTTTTTTAAGGTGTTTAATGTCGCTAATCGGGCTGAAATAATATCTTGATGGGGAGAAAAGTGATCGTATGGCAGAGTTTCCCAATCAGGAAATACCATTACTGGGTTATCGGGTAATAAATATTCTAATTCTGTTTCAAGGCGCAGTGCGCTTGGTGTATCAGGCGTAACAATCAAGACTAAGTTGTCTTGTTGTTTAACACCTTCAGCAATGGCAATACTTAAACCACTTCCGCTTAGCTGGCCCCATTGAATTTTATCTTTTTGAGATTTTACCCAAGGCAAGGCTGCCCATTGCTCAAACGCCATTTATTACTCCATTTATAGTTGGCTCTTAGCAAGTAAGAGCCATCTTGAGTTAAGATTACCTAGTCTCGGTATATTTTTGTTAGGTCTTTGTAGTGATCAATTCGTCGATCACGTAGAAACGGCCAAATACGTCTTACGTTTTCTGAGCGTTTTTGATCAATTTCTACCACTAATATTTGCTCATCAGTATTATTAGCCTCTGCTAATAATTCACCTTGTGGGCCTGCAATGAAGGAATTTCCCCAAAACGCAATACCATCACTTTGTCCGCTTGGGTCACTTTCATGACCAACGCGGTTACAGCTAATTACCGGTACACCATTGGCAACAGCATGGGCACGCTGGCTAATAACCCAGGCATCTTTTTGACGAGTTTGCTCAGCAACGTCGTCATTTATATCCCAACCAATAGCAGTAGGGTAGATTAATACCTCAGCGCCTGCCATTGCCATTAAACGCGCCGCTTCAGGAAACCATTGATCCCAACATACCAGTACACCTAATTTACCCACCGAAGTTTGAATTGGCTCAAAACCGATATCACCTGGGGTAAAGTAAAATTTTTCGTAAAAGCCAGGGTCATCAGGAATGTGCATTTTACGGTATTTACCGGCAATGCTACCGTCTTGCTCTAATACAACCGCAGTATTGTGATAAAGGCCCGTTGCACGTTTTTCAAATAAAGAGGCCACAATTACAATGCTTAGCTCTTTAGCAAGCTCACCTAAGGCATTACTGCTAGGGCCGGGAATGGTTTCGGCTAAATCAAATACGTCAACATTTTCGGTTTGGCAAAAATAGAGGCTTCGGTGCAGCTCTTGGAGTACAACCAGTTTTGCACCTTTTTGAGCGGCTTCTCGAATGGCAGTCATTGATTTTGCCATATTTTGTTCAGCACTATCGCTGTTGCTTTGTTGCACTAACGCAACGGTTAATTTTGCAGGGCTTGTCATTGTGCTGCTCCAGCTAAAAATCCACGAGGTAATTGCATTGTAATACAGTGCAGGCTGCCAAATTGTTCAATAATGGGTTGGCAATTAACGCCAATAATAGTGTGTTGTGGGTATGCTATTTGAACTTGTGCAAGCGCATGTTCATCATTGGCATCATTATACGTTGGCACAAGCACCGCATTATTAATAATTAAGTAGTTAGCGTAGGTAGCCGGTAAGCGTGTTTGCTCATCGTCATAAGCGGCTTTTGGCCACGGTAACTCAATTAAGTTATATGGGGTGTTATCGGCAGTTTTAAAGGCTTTTAGTTGTTTTTCCATCGCATCAAGTGCGCTGTAGTGCTCATCAGTTTCATCGTCGCACTTTACATATACAAGGGTATTATTTGGTGCAAAGCGTACTAAGGTATCAATGTGGCTGTCGGTGTCATCACCCGCTAAATAGCCATGATCAACCCATAAAAAGCTCGTTGCGCCCAGATGCTCTTTTAAAAGTACTTCTATGTCAGCTGGGTTTAAATCGGGGTTACGGTTTTTGTTGAGCAAACATTCGCTGGTTGTTAGCAACACACCATGCTCGTTTATTTCAATACCGCCACCTTCAAGTACCATATCGAGCGCTTGATATTGATTTTTTTTGCTACTTAGCTCTTTTACCAGTGTACGATTAATTTGATTGTCTAATGTACTTTCAAACTTGTTGCCCCAACCATTAAAAGTAAAATCATATATTTTTAGTTGCTCTGGTGAGTCAATGGCGGCGCAAGTAAGCGGACCATGATCGCGCGCCCAGGTATCGTTAGTAGGTGTTACTACAAAATGAACACGATTAAGAGAGATATTAGCGCTATTTAGCAATGCTGTGATATGCATTTTTAAGGCACTGTTATGTGCCACAATAACAAGCTTTTGCTGCGTTGTTATATGTTTAGCAAGCTCAACATAGACAGGTTCTACACGTGCTAAATTATCAGCCCAATCGGTGTCTTTATGAGGCCACGTAAGCATAACAGCGTCTTGCTCGGCCCATTCTGGTAAAAGTCTAAAGTTCATGAATTTTATATACTAATTAAGATGACGTTAGTTTAGCATTTTACAAAAAGATGTCAGCTAATTATCGTTGTTTGAATCATCTTGGGCTAGTTCTAATTCTTGACGTTTTTTAAGTTGGCGTGTTTGAGCATGTAAACTCGCTCTAACAATTAGTTCTTGGTCAGTGATTCTAATAGCGGTGAAAAGCAGGGTGTATTGATAATGTTCGCTATCTTGCTTTTCTACTGACACAACTTCAGTGTAACAGTAAACCGCAGAGGCTTCGTGGTGCAAAAATAGCTTAGTTCTGAATGATTGGCCAATTGAGTGTACTTCAGGAGAGGTAAAGCGAATACCACCGCCGCCGTAACTATCACATTGAATTGCGTTATCTTGGGCTTGTTCTGAGGCCAAAATATGGCTCATTATTAAATCTATTTTACGTGACTGCGCTTGTAAAAATACAGCTAGCTCTTGTGCTATATCGCCTAAGTTACGCAGTGGGCGTAACGAGCTTTGCTCAAGCTCACTTACTTCATTAGCTAATCTAAATAGTGGGGGGATGTCGTCTTCAAGCTCAAGCTGCGATTTAGGAACTTGTCCGTTCGATACGGCGAATAAATTCACTCTTATACTTTCATTAATTTGAAAGTACTGCTCAAACTCACCTAATCTTTCACTATTCATTATATTCTCCACCACGTATTTATTTAATAGTAGCGTTGTGAGTACTAAATTGCTAGCAGATAAAATAACTCATAACAGGCTAAATACTTTGTTTACATTCAATTTTTTAAGATTTGAATCTGCCAGATACTAATTATGAAAATAAACACACTAAAATTCTAAATAATTTTAACGGTTATAAAAAAGCGGCCAATGTCATCCTAACATTGGCCGCTTGGGTATTGATTCATCAGCACATACTTATTTAAGTAGAGCGGCTAATTCATGTAAATTTTTCACAACGTGATCTGGCTTTTTAGCTAATGGGTAAAGTGCTTTACCTGGGCGAGCAATAAACGTAGTTTGTAAGCCAGCTTCTTTTGCGCCAGCAACATCCCAACCGTGCGCTGCTAACATCATTGCTTCATCAGGTGCTACGTTTAACTCTTTAAGTACCCACTCATAAGCACGTAAATCAGGTTTATAAATTTTAATATCTTCAATGCTGTAACGTGCGTCAAAGTAAGACATTAAACCTGCGCTTTCAAACTGTGCCTTTACACCCTTGTTTGAAGAATTTGTAAGGCTTACTAATTTATAGCCTTGTGCTTTGAGTTTTGCCAGTCCTTCTTTAACATCAGAATGTGGTGGTAAAGTTAGAAGTGGAGTAACAATCGCTGTTTTGGCTTGTTCACTAGTAATATCAATATTATTGTTTTGCGCAACCATAAGAAGTGATGCCACGCCGATTTGTCCGAAGTCGTGATAACTACCGCTTACAGTATCTACTAGTGAATGGTGCAACATAGTTGAAAACCACAGCGGTAATAAATCTTCACGTCCGCCTAGTGCTTTACCAATAGAGGTACGCATTGACGTTAAATCAAGTAGGGTTTCGTTTACATCAAAAATAAGCACTTTAGGCTTTGTTTGTTCTTTTGCTTCATCAGCGACTGCATAACCAGATACAAGGCTTGTGCCCACAAGTAATGAAAGAGTCAGTGTTTTTAACGATTTTAAAATAGACATTAATTTTTCTCCGATTCAAGTGCTGCCATAACATCAATAGGTTCTGCGCGTAGGGTGTAATCTTCACTTAAGAATGCGTATGTAATAACACCATCTTGATTTATTACGTAAGTAGCAGGTAGCGGTAATTTAAAGCTTTTATCGCCGTAGTAGTGTTCAAAATCAATACCAAATTGTGTGTATAACGCTTGAATACGCTCATCAAGTGTAAACAATAAGCCGAACTGCTCAGCTACTTTCTTACTCACATCTGAAAGCACATCAAATTCAAGGTCGTTTTTTTGTGCCGTTGAGAGTGTTTCATCAGGTAACTGCGGTGATATTGCTACTAATTGAGCACTTTGAGTTTTAAATTGCGGTAAGTAATCGTTCAGTGCTTTTAGCTCTAAATTACAATATGGGCACCAGCCACCACGATAAAAGCTAATAATTACCGGGCCTTTTTTTAATAAATCCGCAAACTCAATGTTTTCGCCTTTATGATTGGCTAAGCTGAAGTTTTCTACTTTTTGACCAACTTGCAACGCATTATCTTTAATATGCTGTGCAATAAGTTCTTCGTTTGTAGTGTTCATTAATGCCAAAACGTCAGCCGGTAATTTGGCATCTTTTTGTACGTTGTAGGCATCTATTTGCGCTTTTAAACTCATGATTGAACCTCAATAATTAGACTATCTGCAATTATAGTGTTTTACATATTTAAATAAACATTGCAAAACTGAAAGCTTCATTCGAAAATGTTGAACATTGAAAAGTGCACAATGGCATCTTTATGTATAATTTAAGCGACTTAGAAACATTTATAGCCGTAGTTGAAAATAAAGGCGTGCTTGCAGCTGCGCGTGAGCAGCGTTTATCGCCAGCAACCGTAAGCCATCGCTTAAGTAAATTAGAGCGAGAGCTGGCTACAGTACTTGTTTTTAGAGACAGCAGACGAGTGCGGTTATCTCCAGCCGGAGAAATATTTTACGCACGAGTGGGAGCTATAATTGAAGCACTGCACGATGCTGAGCATAGTATTGGTGCACGAAGCTCATCAGTGAGTGGTTTATTGCGCGTAACCATGCCGCCTTGGATTTTTTCAAAATATGTAATGCCTAGACTTAGTGAGCTGGAGCACGCTTATCCAGAACTAAAACTTGATTTTTTAATAACGGATCATTTTGTAAATGTGGTTGATGATGCACAGGACGTTGCTATTAGAGTAGGGCAATTAAATGACTCAGGGCTGCTTTCTCGTAAAATAGTAAACAATAGCCGCATACTTTGTGCAGCTCCTAGTTACATAGAAAAATACGGCATGCCTGAAAATTTAACGCAATTGAGCGATCATTATTGGGTATGTTTACCGTGGCAACGACAGTTAAAGCTTTTTGACGAACATAAAAAAATCCGTACTTTTAATGCTAAAACCCGTTTTACTATCTCAAACTCCGATAATATGACCCAAGCTGCTATTGCAGGCCATGGTATAGCTATTAAATCTAAAATAGCGATTAATGAAGATCTTAAAAATGGAGTTTTAGTTGAAGTTATGCCCGGTGTAATGGCACAAGATGATGCGCCAGTGTGGTTTTTGCGTCCACAAAATAGCTTAACTACCCGTAAAACCGATGTTTTTTATGACTTTATGAAATCGTTATTTTTGAGCTGTGAATAAGCGTTTAAATGAGCGCTTTGCTCCAGTTAAAAATAAATAACCAGTAAGTTCTGCTAGTACGGCAATAAAAATAGCTGCAACAATTGCGGCTATAATAGAGTCTTTTTTTAAAATAATTTGACCTTCAAAGCGTTGCCATACTTGTTGCTTTATATCCTTCATGCCACTGATCATAGTAAATATATACGGAGATTGAGCAAACCGATTCACAGCGACCTGTAAGTCTTGTTGTCGATTGTAAAGAGTACTTATATTACTTGCCCCCTTATTCACAATCTCATCATCAATATTTTTATAGTGTTTTATTAGCTTGTCTAAATCATTATTAAAATACTTAGCAGCATCGTTTTTAAATGGTGCAATTGCATTATTAGCTTCAATTAATTGGGCTGATAAGGCCTGGCCAAAATCGCTCACAAATGCAGGGATTTGCACCCCAAGTAGTAAACCAAATGCAAAGAAACTAAGGCGGATATAATCTAAAAATTTACTCATTTATCTTCCTATCCATTTAAATAACCCAAAATTAACATTTGAGCTTGTTTTTATATCAAAAACTCGTAATCTATCGGTAATAAAAATAACAACAAAAATAACAACAGGTGGATGTTAAGGATGACGAAAAAAGTAAAGTTCACGTCAACATTTGTTGATATTTCTAAGCAGCTCAAACGCTTTGTATCGCGCATTGTTCAACCCGACGATGTAGAAGATATTGTGCAAGAAACCTTTGTAAAAAGCTATGAAGCTGATTTAAAGCAAGACATCCAGTTTACCCGCAGTTATATGCTTAAAACAGCAAAACACCTAGCACTTAACCATATAGCTAAGTGGGACAATAAATTTAATGATTCGTTAGAAAACGATAACGAATTACCCGTACTACTCAAATCAATGAAGCTCGAAGATGAATATACATCTAAAGAGCGCTTTTTACTTTTTTGTAGAGCTACTGAGCAATTAAGCTCATCGATTCGTAAATGCTTTATATTAAAAAAAGTGTACGGCATGAGCCAAAAAGAGATAGCAGACCAAATGCAGTTAAGCCAAAGCACTGTTGAAAAACACATTGCCAAAGGATTGTTACAAACCATGTTGTACATGCGTGAACATGAGCAAAGCTCTCAAACGCACCCTAAAGCTCAAGCACACCCTATATCAGTTAAGAGGGTCGCAGAATGAGTAATGTTCATCAATTTAACTCAAAAGATTTAATTTTAGAAAAGTCATGCGATTGGATAAGCGCGATTGATCGTGGTTTAACTGATGACGAAAAAGAGCAATTTAAATTATGGATGATGCAAAGCACCGCTCATCAGGACTCTATTTATGAGCTTGCCCAGTTGTGGGATGAACTTTCGGTATTAAATGAATTAAGCCAATTATTCCCTCAACGAAGCAATACTAAATTATCAAAAAATAAGTGGATGTTTTCTTACTCAATTGCAGCGAGTTTATTTGCAGCACTAATGGTATGCAGCTACTTATTAATTAATTTAGAAAACGGCTATAACCAAGAGCTTGCAAAAGTTAATTACACTAAAATTTACAAAACCAAAGTAGGCGAGCAAGCAACCTATGTATTGCCAGACGGCACCATAGTGCAGCTTAATACTAATAGCTTACTAGAAGTTGCTTATAGTAAAGGTCGTAGGCAGTTGCTGCTAAGCCGTGGAGAAGGGCGTTTTAATGTAGCAAAAGATGCTACGCGCCCGTTTAGTGTTATGGCGGGAGATAAAAGTTTTACCGCTCTGGGTACTGTTTTTAATGTACAGCGTAATACATCATCAAACTTAGAGCTTGTTGTGACCGAAGGTAAAGTGATGATCACCGACCCGAGTGTGGCGGTCGATGAAAATGACTTTAAAGATTATCAACTTGCAGATAATAGTACGCAAAAAATTCGTCAAATTAATGCCAATATTGTTACCTCAGGTGAAAAAGTAATTATAGAGCAAAGTGTGACAAAGCCAATTACCCAGCTTTCAATGAACGACGTACAACGCGATTTAGCATGGCAAAATGGCATGCTTATTTTTAATGGAGAAGAATTAAGTGATGCTTTAAACGAAGTAAGCCGTTATACCTCTACACGATTCAAACTTTCATCAGATGAGCTTGCCAGTATTAAAGTAGCTGGAGTATTTAAAGCGGGTGACGTTGAAGGTTTACTCGAGAGTTTACAGACTAATTTTTCGATTGATCATGAGCGTTTAGGTGAGCATGTAGTAACGCTAAAACACCATACAGAATCATAAGTAGACGTTATGAATATTAAACTAATGTTAACTAAGGTTTCACCTATAAAGATTAAGCGTAAAAAAAACATTAAAAAAAAGAAACAAAACAATAGAGGATTTTTGTTTGTCAGCTGTTTATATAAGTTGCGCAGTAACCAAACGCATTTATTGAGTGGATTGAGTGTGCTTGCACCGGCTGTTTTTAGTTTAAGTGTACAAGCAGCAACTCAAACCACTGGGCAAATGGTGCAATTTGATATAAAAGCGCAGCGAGCAGACAAAGCCTTAATTGAATATGCTAAACAAACAGAGCAAACCGTGGTGTTTTCTTATGAGTTGGCAAAGCAGTATGACGCAAATTCAGTTTATGGATTTTACACTCAGCTAGATGCCCTAGAGGCATTACTAGGTGGGACTGAGCTCGATGCGGTTGTTGATCAAAATGGTTTACTGAGTATAAAACTCAAACAAATCAACAGGAATGATAACAACATGATGAAGCTTTCAGCGGTCAGTGCAGCAATATTACCAGCTTTACTTGCAGTAAATTCGCAAGGTGTAAACGCAGCAGAAGAAGTCGCTCAAGAAAAAATTGAAAAAATTGCTATTGTCGGTAGCCGTGTAGCAGGACGTTCAGTTGAAGATTTACCCGTTCCAGTAGATATCTTAAGTGCAGAAGCGCTTGAAAATACAGGCCAAACAGAAGTTGGTCGTATGCTACAGTCTATCGCCCCTTCATTTAACTTTTCAAGCTCTGCAATTAGTGACGGTACTGATGCTTTAAGACCTGCGACACTTCGCGGTTTAGGTCCCGATCAAACATTGGTGTTAATTAACGGCAAACGTCGTCACCAAGCAAGTATTATTCATATTAATGGCTCTGTTGGGCGAGGTACCGCAGGTACTGACATGAATGCAATTCCAGCCTCTGCAATTAAACGCATTGAAGTATTACGTGATGGCGCTGCTGCTCAGTATGGTTCTGATGCTATTGCAGGTGTTATTAACATTGTACTTAAAGATGGTAGCGAGGGTGGTAAAGCGGCTATTAACTACGGTCAATATTCTGAAGGCGATGGCGAAACCATTAACCTTGATTTTAATAAAGGCTTTGCGCTAGGTGATGACGGTTATTTAAATACAACTATCAATTACCGTGACCGTGCACCGACTAACCGTGCAGGTTTACATGGCTCTTGTCAGTTTTATGGTTGTACAGAACTAAGTGACGGTACTTTACTTGCTGGCGATCCGCGTGAATTAACAGCTGATAGAGATACATTTAGAATTGGTGATGCTGATTCGCAGCAATTTGGTTTAACAATTAATACCGGTTACGAGTTAGGTGATGGCGAGCTTTACGGCTTTATTACTTACTCAACACGCGAAAACGAGTCGGCTGCATTTTTCCGCCATAATGCAAATGCAGGTGGTAACCCTGTACTGCAAGATAACGATGCGACTATTCCGCTAGGCTTCTTACCAAAAATTAATACAACTATCGACGATATCTCGTACAACTTTGGTTATAAAACTGAGTTTGATAACGATGCAAGCCTTGATTTATCTTACACCTATGGTGAGAACAGCATTGATTACACGACAAGTGACACTATCAATGCCTCATACGCTAACTTTTTACGTTATGACCAAGGTTTAAGTGCTGCTGATATTCGTACAACTATCCCACGTGAAGCATACGCTTACGGCATGGAATTATCACTGCAAACAATCAATATCGATTTTACGCAAAACTTTGATGATTATTCTTTAGCAATGGGCGGCGAAATCCGTACTGACGAATACCGCATTTTAGAAGGCAATGAGTACGCATACCGCGATTACGATACAACTAACGGTGTAAGTATTTACAACGGTTTAAGTGGCGGTGTTGGCTCTGAAGACGCATCGGGTGGTTCACAAGGTTTTGGTGGCTCGTCTCCTGCATCATCAGTTGATGAATCGCGTGATGTAATTTCATTTTACATAGATGCAGAAGCTTATGTAATTGAAGATGTAATTTTATCGGGTGCGCTTCGCTACGATAACTACAAAGGCTTTGGCGACACAGTAAACTTTAAACTTGCTGGTAACTGGTCTGTAACCGACGATATTTCACTACGTGGTGCATTAAGCTCAGGTTTTAGAGCGCCTTCAATGCAGCAGCTTTACTTCAACAATGTAAGTACGCAATTTGTTGTTGGTGCTAATGGTAATTTAGTTGCAGAAGAGGTTGGTACATTTAGAAACGATTCAACACTTGCGCAAAGCTTAGGTATTCCAAAGCTTAAAGAAGAAAAATCACAAAACCGTAGTTTAGGTATTGTGTATAACGTTACAGATAATATTAACGTAACCGTTGATTACTACTCAATTGATATTGACGACCGTATTGTAATTAGTGACCGCTTAGGTAAAGGCTTATCTACAAGCCTTGATGCTGCACTAAATAGTGCGGGTGCTGGCGTAGGTCAGTTCTTCTTAAATGGTGCAGACACCGAAACTCGTGGTGTTGATTTTGTAGCAACGTGGAACACTGAAGGTTTAGGCGGCACACTTGATTTTACACTTGCAGCTAACTTTACTAAAACAGATGTTGTATCGTTATTTTCTCCTGCTGGTTCAAGCCTTGAGACAGTAAATGTAGACGATATATTTTCAGCTGAAGACATCTCTATTATTGAAGAGTGGCAACCAGAGGATCGTATTAACTTAAGTGCGCTTTATCAACGTGATGATTGGACAGTTAACCTTTCACTTAATCGCTTTGGTGAGTACACAGTAGAAGATGGTGGTCGTCAAACGTATGGCGCAGAGATTTTAACTGACGTTAAAGTTAACTACTTTGTTACTGAAGATTTGTCGGTAAACATTGGTGCAAACAACTTGTTTGACGTTTACCCAGATAAAAACGAAATAGGTAACTCTCGCTCAGGTACTATTGTAGATGCTAGTGGCAACACAGTAATAAGTAGCTCAGGTGTATTTGACTACTCACGTCGTTCGGCTCCATTTGGTTTTAACGGTGCTTACTACTACATGGGTGCAGAATACCGTTTTTAATTAATAACACTCCCTTTCGTTATTTAACTCAAAGGGCCGTAAGGCCCTTTTCTCGCTTTGAACTGTCATAAAAATTTCACTGTTTTTTCAAGTTAAAATCTTCAATACTGACTGGACTAGACCAGATTGAGTGGAATAACTATGAATGATTATTTATTACTAACCCCAGGGCCGCTAAGTACTTCTGATACAGTAAAAAAAGCGATGCTAAAGGATTGGTGTACGTGGGACGATGAATATAACCAAGGGGTAGTTCAGGCAATTCGAGCTAAGCTGGTGGCACTTGCTACGGCACATCCAGGTTACACCAGTGTGCTAATGCAAGGCAGCGGAACAGCGAGTGTGGAGTCTGCTCTTAGTAGCTTAATAAAAAGCAGTGATAAATTGTTGGTTATTAATAATGGGGCATATGGTGAGCGAATAGGCGAAATTGCTGCCTATTTGAATATTAACACACACATTATCAATTACACCGAAACCCAACTACCGAATGTTACTGATATTGAAGCTGTTTTACTAAACGACTCTGACATTACGCATATAGCAATGGTTCACTGCGAAACAACCACGGGTATGTTAAATCCAGCCGAAGCTGTGGGGCAGTTGGCCAAAACGTATAACAAGGTGTTTGTTTTAGATGCAATGAGCAGTTTTGGCGGGATCCCTTTTGATTTGGCTGATTGGCATGTTGATGTGATGATTAGCTCGGCAAATAAATGTATTCAAGGTGTACCAGGTTTTGGTTTTGTGATTTGCAAACACCATCTTATAGCGCAAAGCGAAGGCGTTTCACGTTCCCTTTCTTTAGATCTCTTTGCACAGTGGCACTGTATGGAAAAAAACAATGGTAAGTGGCGTTTTACTTCGCCAACTCATGTTGTACGTGCTTTTTATCAGGCATTAGTCGAACTTGAAGAAGAGGGAGGGATCACAGAGCGTTATAAACGTTACAAGGAAAATCAGCATATTCTTGTCACGGGAATGAAAAGGCTTGGTTTTTCTCCTTTATTAAATACGTCAGTGCATTCACCGATTATTACCTCGTTTTTATCACCAACAGGACAGGATTACGACTTTAAAACGTTTTATAATGCACTAAAAAACCAAGGGTTTGTGATTTATCCGGGTAAAGTGTCGGATGCGGATTGCTTTCGTATTGGTAACATTGGCCATGTATTTGCAGCTGATATGCATCGCTTACTTGACGCCGTAGGAAGTAATCTTTATTGGCAAGATACAGTATAAATTGAGCAATAAAAGCGATATTAGAAGTATCGCTTTTATTGGCCTTCGACAATCATTTCAATCGCATTGTGTAACCAATATTCAATATTATAATCAACCAATTTTTGTTGCTCATCAAAACGTTGACGCACTACTTTTAAGCATGGTGTGCCACTGTTTTTTTCAAGCATCTCGCAGACATCGTCAGGAAGCACCGTTACGCTAATAATGCTCTGTTCTTTTACTACATTTGTTGCATACTGTTTGGCCATGATCTCGGTAATTGAGCTATTTAACGAATGCTTATTAAGACCGTCAAAGCGCTGTGCATCACAAAAAATGTCTTCAAACATAACTGTACGATTGTCCAAGCTACGCACACGCTGTAGATGATATAGACTCTGTGCGCTAAAGATATCGATAAAATTAATGTTATCAATTTTGTTCACACTCACTAAACGTGTTTGTGCTGTGAAACCTTGCTGCTTAGCAAGTTCGTAGAAGTTAACTTTTGTTGCGGGATGCCATTTTAGTTTATGTGGAGTGACAAACCAGCCTTTTCGTTTTTGACTATAAATTAATCCTTCTGCTTCTAATCGGATCAATGCTTCACGCACAGTAATGCGTGTAGAATTGAAGTGCTCTTGTAAAGCCCGCTCTGAGGGCAGCTTACTGCCCGTAGCAATTTCGTCTTGCTGGAGTAGGGTGAGGATATAATTGCGAATTTCTTGAAATAAAAGCATAGTTTTATGTTTTCCACTGCTTATCCGATAGCTTAGTCGATATTAATGAGATCTAATTTTTATGTGTGGGTCTTGTTGTTGCGCTACCAAGGCACATGTGAGAAAGCTGCGCACAGGTCTCATCGTAGTCAGTGTTTGCATAAGTTAGAGGCAAAAACTAATTTCTGCTACTGTTGAAGCAATGGCAGTAAAATCTTGTTTAGACATTGTATATTACCTGAGTGATTGCGTGTCAACTTTTGCTGCACTACCGCTGAGTTTAGCTAAGTAGCAGTCGATTTTATGCGGTTGCAAGTTTAAATCTTCAGCCAACTCTTTACGGCGAATAGCATTACGCACAATATAGGCGCCAGCGGTACGAATAGGCTCTATTGGGAATTGCTTAAGCGGCTGATTTACTAATCCGCAGTGTTGCCATTGTGGATTATTATTAAGCACCACAGCTGAGAGTATTTTTGCGCCTAAATAAGACTGAACAATACCATTACCAGAATAACCACCTGCATAAAGCACGTGTGGATGTGCGTTTAAATACCCGAAAAAAGGAAAGCCAGTGGCACTTCTGTCAGATGGCCCAGTCCATGTGCGTTCGATAGGCAGTTCATGCCCTTTGAAAAAATGAGCCAATGAGCTATTAAGTAATTTTTTATAGTGACTTGGTTGGTCAAATTTGGGGTGTACTTTATTGCCATAACTGAAAAAATTTCCACCTTTGCCAAGCATTAAACGCCCATCTGAGGTGCTGCGGTAATAGTTAACAAAAGTGCGAGAATCAATAATTGCACTACCATGGTTTAACTTGAGCTGCTCGAGTACATCAGGTATTGGTTTGGTGATGATCATGTCACTTGAAACCAGGACTACTGAGCGTGAAAACTGGCTTTGTAAAGTGGGTAGCCACGCATTAACAGCAAAGATAAGGGTATTACAAACTAATGCCCCTTGATTGGTGGTGACACTTATTGGCTCATGCCCATGATGCTGTTCATAACGACAATGCTCAATAACATCAACCCCCATTCGTTGGGCAACACGCTTAAGCCCCCTGACTAATTTTGCTGGTTGAATACTGCCGCCATGAGCAGAAAAATGAGCATGCAAATTTTGTTTTGAGCCTGTTTGTAACAGTTGCTCAGCAGTGCACTTTTGCCAAGAATTGAGTTTAAACTGCTCTAAACAATCCAGAGCATTATCAAGTAAGCCCAGTTGCGCACGGTTAGAGGCGGTATAAAAACATCCGTCGATTCTGCAATCACAGTCAATATCATGTTCTTTTGTGAATGCGCTTATTTCATGTACGGCTAGTTCAGATTGCTTAACTAAAAATAGTGCATTATCTAAACCAACGAGTTTAATTAGGCTAGGAAGCTTTGTTGACCAGGTTAGCATTGCACCGCCATTTCGCCCAGATGCACCTTGGCCGCATAATCCTTGCTCAATAATGGTTACTTTTTTTGTAGGATGTTGTTGTTTAATATTGATTGCAGTCCACAGGCCGGTGAACCCTCCACCAATAATGCACACATCAGTGTGATGCCCTGGGGGTAATAAATGAAAAGGCGCAGCGGCCTCCTCATTTATAGCGCTATCAAACCAAAAAGGTTGATATGTCATTAAGGGCGCTCTCCACGTGCAAGTCTTGCTTCAATTTGCATAAGAATAGGCTCAATATCAGCGAGTGAATCAATCACGTAATGCGCACCACTGTAATAAAGTTGCTGGTAAGCTTTACGGGTAAGTTCATCTTGTTCGGTTTGTGAACATGCTTGCCATTGTGACTCTGTTAGGCCCACTGCATTGCCTGTTAATGCAACGCCGACTGTCCACATTCCGGCGTTTAAGCCTTCTGCGATTCCAGGTGCTGAGTCGTCGACTTTAACGCAATGTGCGACATTGCTGATCCCCAATACATTTACATTTTCAAGGGCCATCCAAGGACCTGGGCGAGATCCCGCCGATAATTCATCGCTGCCTACGCTATGATCGGGTTTATAACCATATTCAGCCGCCGCAACTTCTAATATATCCATAACTTGGCGAGGATAACCTGAGCAGCTGCCTATTTTCAAACCTTGTTGCTTTAAGCGATTTAACACCGGTAATACCCCTGCAATTGGCATTGCTCGCTCAGCGACTTTGGCTTTTTGTAATGGCATAAAAGTCTCGTAAATATGATCAATTTGGTCATTACTCATAGGCGCACCAAACTGCGTTTGCCAACGCGCTTTAATATCAGCAAGTGAACCTAATGTTGCGATGTGATCCCATTTACCCATGCCCATCGGAATGCGCGCTTCTTGTAAACTGATTTCGAAATTAAACGCGGTTTTAAATGCTTCAACAAAAATGGTGGTCGGAGCAACTGAGCCATGATCAACAACCGTGCCGGCCCAATCTAAAATGAGTGCTTCTAACTTTGTCATAATGTTCCTTAAATATTTATAGAGGCCAATGTTGGCGCAGGTGTTTTTTGTGTAGATAAACGAATTGAAAAGTAACTTAATGAGCACAGTACTAAAAAGCCAGCCACAGTGCCGACCCAGTAACTGGCGGTAATAAAGAAGTTCAGCCAACTGATTTCAGGCATTACAAAAGTACGATAGAGTAAAATGCCCACAGAGCCTAAATAGCCAGCAGAATCGGCTAGATATATTAAAAACCCTGCGTTAGCTGTTGAACCAACGGCAGAAATCATTCGATCAAATAAGAAGCAGTTATAGGGAATATAGCTAATATAAAGGCCTGCACCGAGTAACACCATCCAGGCTTTGGCGCTAAGTAACTGGCTTTCAAAAGCCAAAGTGCTGCTAATAAGTAAGCAAGCGCCAAATAATATAAATGCATGATTAACGTAAAATGCAGTTTTATTATTTTTCACCAGTACCATTGCGCCCAAAGCGATTAGTACGATGAGTGCCATACGGATCCCCGCATAAGCAAAAATAGCAGGCTCTTGCCCGTACCCCAGTGCTTGCCATATTTCTGCCGCAAAGTTATCACGAAAATCACGAAAGCCTGTAAAGAGTAAAAAGCTCAATATCAAAGCGCTGATACCAAACCAATAACGTTTAAAAAACTGCCAGCGTGCTTTGGCATCCATAGGTAAGCGCTGTTGACGGGCTTGCTGATCTGCCAAGGTTGGATCGGGCAATAATGTTAAACATTTAACACTCAGTAATAATATCGGCAAAAAAAGCGCGCCGGTTGCAGCAGGCATCCACAGTTCAGGTACATTTAAAGTGTCAATTAGCCATTTACCAACACTTCTAACTAAACCAGAGGCGAGAATAAAGGTAACACTGAGCACCGCACCAAGAATTTCAGAGGTGCGCCTGCCTTCTAAAAAACTAAACACAATTCCCCAAATCATGCCAAGCGATAAACCGTTAAAAAACAGCCAGACAATATTAAAACCAACCGGTGTGATGGCAAATAAAATCAGCGATAATTCGGCACCCGCGATCATGGCAATGATCGCTAGACCGCGTTGTTGGTGACGCATTTCTGCAATGACCTTAACGCCTATAAACTTAGCGCATAGATAGCCTAAAACTTGCGAAAGAATTAAAGCTATTTTAAAGCTGACTTGCCAGTTCGGATCGTCAAACTCGGTGTAACTATTTGCAGTAAAGGGCTTTCGAAAAGCGCACATACAAAAGTAAGTCATAAACGCAGAGCTGGCGGCAAATAAAACAAAGCCGATACCGTGAGCACGTTTTAGCCATTGTGGTTGAGTAAACATAAAGCAGTCCTTTGCGGGGCATAGCCCCGCACAACATAAAAGTGATCAGAATTGGTAATTAATGCCAATCATGCCACGCACACCGTAATATTCGACTTGCAGAGGGCGACTCTCATCGCCTAAGTAATATTTAAGTGGCTCGTTAGTTAGATTGTTTAACTCTAAATAGACTAATGCATTATTGTTAAGCTGATATGACGTAGTAAAATCAACACTGGTGTTATCGCCATAATAGCTATCAGACTGTGAGTTGCTGCCATGCTCTTCGATATATTCGCCTTTATAGTTAAGCGCAATTCGCGCAGCAAAAAATGAATCATCGTAGTACAAGGTAAAGTTATATAAGTTATCGGCTTGGCGTGAAATCGCGACCTTGTCGGCTCTGCCTGGGATGCTCATTTGTGAATCCATAAATGTAGCATTGACCATAACGCCCACACTTTCCAAAGCAGGATTAATAAAGGCTAAGTCACGATTAAAAGCCATTTCAACTCCAGCAAGCCATGCACTATCCCCATTTTCTGGGCGAATAATATTGACGCTACTTTTATTGCCAAACTTACCCATTGAACTACTTTGAAAAATAGGGTCGCTGATATCTTTGTAGAACACCCCGGCAGAAATTAAACCGACTCTTTCAAAAAAGTACTCAGCCATAAAGTCGAGATTATTTGAATAAGTAGGATCAAGTTCTGGATTACCAGTAACAAGTTCGTTTTCTGCTTCTAAATAAGTTGCGCCAGGGGTAAGGGAGCCAAAATCAGGACGAGAAAATGAGCGAGTTAACGCTAAGCGATAGTTTGTTTGCTCATCAAAATGATAGGTAAGATGCAATGCTGGTAACACAGAGAGATAATCGTTACTTGCGCTGCTAGGGATGACTTTATCCTCGTCAGCTAAATACAGGTAACCGTCAACTTTCGTATCGGTTTGTGTTAATCGTAATCCACCTAGCATTTCCCACTGGCTATTAAAGGTATAAGTTGCCATTGCGTATAACGATGCGTGCTGTTCACTCACATCAAAATTACGACCAAGTGCACCGCCATTTTTGATTAAAGCAGACTCACTTTTATCAAGTACAAATTTTTCTTTATTTTCATTCCAAAATTGTGCCAAATCATCAGTTGCGGCAACCTGCGAAAATTGACTTTGATAGTCAACATTTAGCTCATTTAAGTAGTCATTTCTGCCTGGTTGGTCTGACAAACTAAAGTCACTTAATGTAGGTGCTACGCCATACTGAGCTTCATCCCATGCGTAAAACTCATCACTAAAACGCGCTACGCGTTCTTTATCACGATATTTAGCACCTACTTTTAATATTAAATCGCTGTCTAGTTGCCATTCAAAATCTGTGCTGGCGACAATTTTATCTTTTTCGTTAACGAATACTTTATAAAGCTCTACCCAAGAGAGCTTTGCTTTACTGGGATCGAATGAAAACCCATTGGGTAAGTGATTACTGATTGCATTCCAAGGATCGCTGCCGTTATCAACCGTGTTATAGGCATAATTTTTACCCGTTCCACGGTCTTCTAGCCCTTGATAGCCAACATCTTTTTGATCAAATCGCACGACAAAATAGCTGTTGTCATCGGTATTAGGCGTATCACCATAACGAAACTCGTTTTCGTAACTAGAGAGTTTCCATGAGAGGGTTTTGTCGTAACCGAAGTAGTGCTCACCGGCAATCTCGAAACCGGTCATTTCAGTAATTAATTCATTTCGAATATGTTGTACTTCTGCGCGGTTTTTATCAAAACGCATGCGGTGTTTATAATGCGTTTCATCATCTATTAGTGTGCCATACATAGCTGTAGCACTTAACGTTCCTTGTTCGAGCTGATATTCAATAGCACCATTGAGGCCATAGGTTTCGCGTGTCCCCGTGTAATCACGTAGCTCTAATCGATAAATACCTAAGCCGTCATTACCACGACGAGGTTCATAGTTATCAGTAGCCCAATCTCGTTGCCAAGCGGTCGCATTAATTAAGAACCCTAACTTGTCATCAAGGAGTCTGTCTCCGTAAAGTACATTAGCTGAGTAATTTGTACCATCAGCTAACTCATTTTGGCCAATAGCAAGATTGGTATTAAATACAAAATCATCGGGTGCTTTTTTGGTTACAAAGTTTACGTTGCCGCCAATCGCATCGCCTTCAATATCAGGTGTAAGTGCTTTAGATACCTCAACAAATTCAATCAGTTCGCTGGGGAAAAAGTCAAATGCAGTGGCGCGGCTGGTGGTTTCTTCCTCGGCCGTAGGTAAACGATCGCCATTTATACTTGCAGAGCTCCACTGTGCTGGTAAACCGCGAACGGCAACAAAGCGACCCTCGCCTTGATCTCGCTCAATTGAGACACCTGGGATGCGTTGCACTGCCTCAGCAGCGTTTCGGTCGGGGAGTTTACCAATCCCATCTGCAGAGATTATATTTTTAATGCTTTTAGCATTTTTTTGGTTATTTGCAGCGGCCATTTCACCACGTTGAATGTGTCCTACGGCAATAATTTCTTCAATAGCATTGTCGTTTGTTACTGCGAAGAGGGTGATTGGTTTTAGTTTTTTTACCTCATCTTCTGCAATATTTATATCAATTAAATGAGGTTGATACCCTAAGTAAGATACTTTCAATTGATAGCTACCCGCATCAAGCTTAGGTAGTTCAAATTGGCCTTGATAGTTGGTAACCGTACTTTTATCAGTGCCTACAATACTAATTAACGCACCTGATAAATGTGTTTTATTATCTTTTACCGTACCTACAAATGTTGCGTTTTGAGCTATGGCATTACAAGTGATGAATAACGGGCTGGTACACAGTAATACTGCCGTTGCTATTGCGTGTCGTTTTATCATTAAATGAACCTCATGTTTTCTGGTCTAGTCCAGATTGGTGAGGTTAATAATAGAACGCTATTTTTACAAAGATGTGACGAAAAAAATTTAAATCAAAAAAAATGAAAAAAGAGTATTTTAAGGCTATTAAGTGAGATGAAAATTGGCGGGAAGGTGGCAAAACAGTTGAATGTTTTACCACCGAAAGTAAACAAGCCTAACGTTAGATAATAAATTTATCTAACGTTAGGCTTAGGTTGAATAATTAAACCCAATCGTACTAGGGCGTGTTGATCTTTGTGGATTTAAATTTGTTCAATCTAGGGTCGATTTAATCGCGGCGCGAGGTTTGTAACCTAGTGGGCTAGGTTACTGCTCCTGCGTTACTTTAATGGCTTACATCCCTGTAAGAGTAAGTAAAACCGAGCAAAGCTTTCGCGTCCTGCCCACGCCCCTTACCTACATCCATGCAGGCAACAAAGAGTTAATCGTCCCTAGATCGAGCTCAAAGGGCAGCGGATGTTTGGCATTTATGCTGCGTTATCGCCTATTTATGGGGAATAACCACACTACATAGGCTCTGCCTTCCCTAAATACCAAACAGTCTGCTGCAAAATTAATCACGAAAGGTCAACACGCCCTAGGTCTAATTATATTTTAGCAATGACTAATTTTTTTGCATGCGGCTCATTTCTGCATGGCAGCTCTGCATTGTTAATAATGTTTTAGCCAGTGCAGCTTCGCAATCAGCCGGTTGTGGTTTATCCATTGCAGCTTTAATTTCTGCAAGGGTTTTATCTTCCACTTCCTCAAGCTCTTTTACATATGTGCTGTCGTTATGTGAGCTGAATGTAGTTAATAAAGCTGTGTATGCACGTCGTGCTTCAACTGCGAAAGATGAGCCATCTTCGCGTTCGCCTTTTTCATTAATTGCATAGGGCTGCAAGCGCTCAACACTCACTTTTCGGGCATCTATCATACGCTGAAAAAGTGCGCCAATAGCAGGGTCTTCAATTTTTTCCTGTGCTTTTTGATAAAAATCGATGCCGCTGTTCATAACTTGAATGATGTCAGTAATATGATTTACTTCTGATCCTTGATGGGTGTTCATAATGACCTCTTTAATTAAATGAATGTATAGTTCAATTTAATAAAAGCAATGTATGTTCCACGTTTTAATTATTGTGTAATTGTTTGATTTTATTTGTTTAATTATTTTTCAATGAAGTGCTAAGTTAACAGGCATAAAATTAACCTAGCAATTTTTACATCATATTGTGTAATAAAGTTATTTTAGCTCTTCAGCCACTTCAGCTACTTTTTGGCGCAACCATATATGGCTTGCATCGCGATGTAACAATGGGCTCCAAATCATATCAAGCTCAAAAGGAGGAATTGGAAATGGTGGCTCTAAAATTTTAAGCCCCGGATCATCTAAATATATATTTGCGGCTTTTGAAGGAAGGGTCGCAATCAAATTTTTCTCTTTAGCTAAATGAATCGCTACATGGTAGTTACGCGTAAAAGTGGCAATGTTACGATGTTTACCAAAGTGGGCAAGTGCTTCGTCAACCCAACCAAGTTTTTGCACATCTTTAGGGTCCATGCCCACGCCTACACCAAAACCTGTTTTACTCACCCATATATGGCGTGCTTTTAAGTAGCTGTCGAGGCTAAAGTTTTCAATAATGGGGTTGTCGGCCTTAACTAAGCAGCAAAAACTGTCTTTCCAAATACGTTTATGGTGAAAAGATTGAGGTAAATTTTCAAAGCGGTTAATTGCCATATCTACTTTACCGTTTTCTACATCATGAAAGGTTACATCACTTGGTGTGAGTATATCTAAAGTAGTATCGGGGGCTTCTTCATGTAGTTTACTTAAAAGCTTTGGCGCTAATGTACTTGCCGCATAGTCGCTGGCCATTATTCTAAACACACGTTTACTTTGGCTTGCCTCAAATTCTCGATTAGGTGCGAGAGTTTCTTCAAGCGTCATTAATATGCCACGTATTACAGGCTGTAACTCCAAAGCGCGCTCGGTAGGCACCATACCGTCGCTGGTACGAACCAAAATAGGGTCGTTAAATAAGTTACGAAGACGTTTAAGGCCATTACTCATTGCAGGTTGCGTTATGCTCAATTGATTAGCAGCGCGTGTTACGTTGCATTCTCGAAGTAATGTATCGAGGTAAACGAGTAAATTTAAATCTATTTTACTTATATTCATTGTGTGTCCTTTGCGTCTACCAGTGATGGATAAAGCGCTGTGCTGTCGGGTATGGGTAAATATGACTTACCTGCCCATTTTTTATATTTTGTTGTGCCTGTTTCCAAAAGCTAACATCTATAAGCTCTGGATGAGTGCTGAGAAAAAACTTTTTATACATAGGATTAGGCATTACAAATGTACATAACTGCTCTGGAAATACGTCTTGTGGTGCAACAGAGTAACTTTGCTCATCCATTAAATAATCATCGTAACTTTTGGCTTTCGGTAATGCTCTAAAGTTCATATCGGTTAGGTATTGAACTTCATCGTAATCGTAAAAAATAATACGTTTGTGCTTACTGACACCAAAGTTTTTTAAGAGCATATCGCCCGGAAATATATTAACGGCAATCATTTCTTTTAGAGCTTGTCCGTATTCTTCAATTGCATCGGCGGCACTTTCTTCATCAGCATTTTCTAAAAATAAGTTGAGTGGTGTCATGCGCCGTTCAATATATAAATGCTTGATGATCAACCATTCGCCTTCAATTACCATTGATGAGCCAATCGTTTTGTGTAATTGCGCAAGTAAATTACTATCAAAACGCGCCAAAGGAAATACGACGTTAGAATACTCTATGGTATCGGCCATTCTGCCAACGCGATCATGGTTTTTTACTAGTTGATAACGCTTTAATACGGTATCACGGCCGAAGGGCTTACTTTCACCAAATTTGTCTTTTATTACTTTAAATACATAATCAAAAGAGGGAAGGGTAAATACCATCATCACCATACCGGGAGTACCCGGTGCAATTGTAAACTCATCACTAGAGTGAGATAAGTGGTTTAAAAACTCTCGATAAAACTCAGTTTTACCCTGCTTATGAAAACCCACTGCGTTATAGAGCTCAGCAAGTGTTTTGTTTGGCATAAGCTGATTTAAAAACCGAACAAGTGCTGAAGGTGCGTGGGTCTCTACCATAAAATAAGCGCGGGCAAAGCCAAAAATAACACGCATTTGAGATGACTTAGTTAAAAGTGCATCTAAATATAATCCGTTATCTTCATCGTGTAATACAGCGATTATAAAAGGCTGAACCCCACTTTTTGAGACCACACGGCCAACAATATAAGCTGCTTTATTACGATAGAATGGCGTATGTAAAATATCAAAGCGCATTTGCCAAGGTTGATGATGTGTATCGGGTGCTTGTTTATAAAATGCTTTAACAAGAAGGCGAATATCTCGCTCTAAATTTACAAATGGGGCTTTAAAATCAAAATGATTAATAATGCGCTTTATTGTTGGCTTTAGGCCATCAACTACTGGAAAGTATGTCCTATATTCGGCCTCTACAGGCACCGAAGGCGCATCTTTCAAAGTTGCTTCTACGAATATAAAGTCATTATGAAAATAGCGCCTATGGTACAGCCGGCAAAATACAGAGTTATAAAAGGTTTCGGCGAGTTCTGCTTGAGGGTGGAAGCATAAAAAATGTTGATATATTTTTTTAACTTCAAGCCATAGGCTTTCATCAAGCTGTTCTGTTGGGGTTTCTTTTTTTAGAGCTTGTGTGGTTTCGTTAACACGATCATCATAATAGCTGATACGCAAACGGCTAATATCATTAATTGCTTGCCAATCTTTTTTTGCAAAGGCGAGGGGGGCTTTGGCTGTTGTTTTTTGAAATAATTGATAGTGCTTTTTAAAACCCGTTAAAATTAATTCAGCAATATGGCGAGGCTGCATTTGCACTCCTTAATAGTCCCTAGAGCTTATGCTCTATAGTGTTAAGGGTATGTTATTTTAAGTTTAAAACCAAGATAAATATTACACGCTATTTAAGGGAAGGTTATTGGTATTTAGCTATCTTTTTTTCGAGAATTTTAATCTGCTTAGCGATGGCCGATACATCTTTTTTATACTCTTTATTAATCATTTTTAGTTTTTCAGTAATATCTTTAGTAATACGCTTTTTATCATCAACGGCTAGAATATGATTTAACCGTTCTTGTTGTTTATATTCAGCACGCTGCTTATTACGATCAAGTATTGTGAGTTTGTGGTTATTACTGCGTAACTCTGCCTGTAAACCTGATAGGAGCCTTTCACGTTCTAATTCGTTCAGTTGTTTAGTGTAATCAACTTTTGGGCCTGAATACTGATTACCCGTTGTGTTAACTTTATAAGTCGTTGCTTCTTCGTCACAGGGGAGTTGAGAAAAGGTAGTGCCTTTTTCTGTTACACATTTATAGTAAGTTGTATCGCTAAAGCTAAAAAAACTGATAAGTAAAAAGCTAGAATAGAGGATATAGCGAAGAGTTTGAAACATGTCTGTCATCCTTGATTTTTATATTTTGGCTAGCAAAATAATATAAAACTATAACCTAGCTTAGCGATATAGCAAGCTAGGTTATTAGACAGCACCCCCAAGGTTATTGAGTAAAGGTTTTGAGCTTTTTAATGCTCTGTACTAAAAATGGGATGTCGAGTCTTTGTTCAATAGAAAACCCTTCGGCTGCAGATATGTTTTTAAAGTTACCATCTGAGTCAATCAAAGTAATTCTATCTTTTTTATAGGCTATAACTACGCCTTGTGAATAATTAACGCCCATATCATCTTTTTTCTTGTATAAGTTAACGCCCAGCATTGTTTGCTTAGCAATGGCTTTACAATTTAAATATTGGCCAACACTTGTAGCAATTAAATCACTAGGTTGAATAAGGCCATCTACTTTAGAAATACGTTTGTCAGAGCTATATAAAGTTGATGTTGTTACTACTTCTTGCTTGTTGTTGGCAAGACTAAAAGCAAAAACCTGCGTTTTATCATCTCGTACAGTTGGGGTGTCATTACCTTTAATAACTCTAATTGCGCTAACACTATGTGCTTGATCATTAATAAAACTAAGTTCTTCAATGCCAGTTACTTCAATGCTACGGCGTTGACTTTGCCATACAGGAAGTGTTTGCTCAGCTAAAATTGCTGCCTTATAAAAGGCGGGCAAACCATATACTAGGCTAAATAGCGTATCGTCGTGATTCGTTGGCTGTAAAAACTGTTCTGTTTTGTGCAAGTTTTTATTACCGCCCACAAATTTAGCGAGTTGTTGCTGAGTATCAAATACAAAAATATCTATATTAGTTTGTGTGTAGTCCTCGCACTTTTCGAGCGGGCTTGGCATTTGATAATTAATATTTTGATTATTAATTTTTACGTTATGTGCTTGCTCATAGCTTTCTATATCAAGTAAGTCATTTTTAGCCAGTAGGCTTTTAGCTGTTGTAGGATACGAAAGCGGTAATACGTTATCTTGTTTGGTAATATCAAATTTTAAATTAGCATCAGCCCAAATATGAATACTGTGACTAAAAGCAAAACAAATAATTAGCAATGAGATAGCGTATCGAGCAAATTTGAACTGTTTCAAGCGTTCGAGGTGGTGCCATGTGTAATTACTCATAAGCAGCTGAAAGCCTAAAATAAGTAAAACAATACCACTGGCTAAAATTGTGGTTAAGGCAGGTGAGCTTGTTAAACGATGCCACAGTAGAGAAATAATCTCAGGTGAAGCAGATATACTTAGATGATAACCCAAATTAACATACACATAAGCATCAAGGGTAAGCAAAGATGCGCCTAGCGTGGCTATAACAGCGGCCATGCCACGTATGTGTCGTGGGTAGGGGAATATTAAACTAAGCGGAAATACCGTCAGCACAAACGCTAAGAAGGCGATAAAACTAGTATGGCTCAGCCATGTGACTAGCATATAGGTAATGCCTAAAAAGCTTGTAGGTGGCGAGTCTGCAAATAAATAGCTTAAGCTAATAAATAACGCTAAGCCAATGTTGGCAAAGGTAAACCAGTGCCCCCAGCTTAGCAACTGACTCGCTTTTGATGAAAACTGATTGTGCTGCGATAAATTCATAGAGTTTATTTAACCGACTGTGATAGAGCTTTTGCAAAGTTCTCAGTTACGGCTTGTCTTTTCCCTGTTGGTACATGCTCTTTTAAGATATGCGTGATAGAATTTCCTAAACACATAAGACTTAAATCAACCGGCGCATTGTGTTTAGTTAGCACATCAATAAGCTGATCGACGATTTGTTCTACTTCTTCATTAGAGTATTTTGATAAGATTGGCATCAGTTGGTTCAATAAAATAGTTATATTCTCGTATTTTAACACTAGAGGCGTGAAAAACAAAGATGACAACAGACGTTAAAAAATTAGTCGTTCATTATGTAGACAAAAAAGACGACGATACGCAAATTCACCTTCGAAATGATGAGATGATCATCAACGATAAAGTGGCCGTTTTTATCGAACAATTACATCATGCATACAATGGTAAACCCGGTAAAGGTTACTGTGCATTCAGTGGTGATAAAAACAGTGTTGTAGCATCTGCAATGCAAAGCTACCGTAACGATGAACTAGGCTTTTGGCATATGACCGAGCAAGCTTCAACGGTTTTAAAAGAAGAGCTTGATAAGTACGCATTTAATGAAACAGGGTACTTAGTTTTTTGTCATTATCAGTACGTTGCTACTGATTATATGTTAATTGCGATGATTAATATTAAAGAGCATTACTCTATGACTTCAGAGCTTGATTTAGCGGCTTCTCGTCATTTAGATATATCTCGCATGCAACTTGCAGCGCGCATTGATTTAACAGCATGGGATACGCAAGCAGAAGATAATCGTTATATTTCGTTTATCAAAGGACGAGCTGGACGTAAAGTTGCTGACTTTTTCTTAGACTTTTTAGGTTGTGAAGAGGGGATTGATTCTAAACAGCAAAGCCAAGTAATGCTTAGTGCGGTAGAGGATTATTTATCAGAGCAACAGTTTGATAAATCAGAAAAAGACGATTTACGTAAACAAGTATTTGATTACTGTAATGATTGCGTAACCACAGGCGAAGATGCAAGTGTGAGCGAGCTATCTGCAACGCTTACAAAAGGTGATGACAGCCCGTTTGATAGTTTTTGCAAAGAGCAAAGCTATGACTTGGAAGAAACTTTCCCCGTTGATAAAAAAACAGTAACCAGTATGGTTAAGTTTTCAGGCCTTGGTGGTGGTGTAAGTGTAAGCTTTGAACGTAAACACTTAGGTGAGCGCGTAACGTACAACGAAGCAACCGATACACTTGTAATTAAAGGTATTCCGCCAAACTTAAAAGATCAGCTACAACGTTTTATGGAAAGTGAAAGCGAGTAAATTTAACAAGTTAAGTTAAAAAGCTGATTTAAGAGCGCGATATTTATATCGCGCTTTTAGAGGCAGTGATAGATCGAAAAAGATTATTATTTTATGTCTTCTCATGCGTTTCTCTTTGTGAATAGTGTTTTATTTAAGCAGTTAAAAGCTGCGCTTTTCACGTGAGCAAGCTCAACGTCTACCGGCAAGGTGTAGATGTGGGTTTAACTTGTAGGCGCTAAGCTTGCTTGCGCGAAAAGCATCGCTTTTATGTATTTAGTCTTTTGATAGGTCAGGCTTTTAGACGTTTAAACAAAAAAGCCCCGCTATTTATTAAATAGCGGGGCTTTTTAATGAGTGTTAGTTATTAATCAACACTCATTGTTTTAGTCGTTGCAGAGCTAGCACGACCAGCAGGTTTGATAGAACCTGCACGTAAACCACTGTCTGGCACTAGTTCACGTTTATCGTGAGCCATTGCTACAGATGTATGTTTTACTTCGCTATCAGCTACAGGAGTAGGCTGTGCCATTGGCGCACTTGCAGACCCTTGAGTTACCGCTGTTTTCACATGCGGTGCTTTAGTCACAACAGGAGTTTCAGCTTTTGCTGGAGCTTCAGTTACTACTGGCGTTTCAACTTTAGCAGGCTCTTCAGTTACTACTGGCGCTTCAACTTTAGCAGGTTCTTCAGCAACTACTGGCGCTTCAACTTTAGCAGGTTCTTCAGCAACTACTGGCGCTTCAACTTTAGCTGGTTCTTCAGTTACTACTGGCGTTTCAACTTTAGCAGGCTCTTCAGTTACTACTGGCGTTTCAACTTTAGCAGGCTCTTCAGTTACTACTGGCGTTTCAACTTTAGTTGGCTCTTCAGTTACTACTGGCGTTTCAACTTTAGCTGGTTCTTCAGTTGCTACTGGCGTTTCAACTTTAGCTGGCTCTTCAGTTACTACTGGAGTTTCAACTTTAGCTGGCTCTTCTACAGCTTCAACTTTTGCTAAGTCTTCAACGGCAACGGCTTGTTCAACTTGTTGCGCTGCATCCACAGGTGTTTCTTCAGATTTAGCTTTGAGCTCTGCTTCATATTCTGCAGCGGCTTGATCAGCAACTGGAACAAATGCAGGAGCTTCATCAGATTTAACTTCTGCTTCACCTTCAGGACGACGACGACGTTGACCAGATGCACGAAGATGACGAGGAGAACGGCGTGAGCGTGTACGTGTTTGCTCTTGCTCGTCTTCAGTAGTTGCTGTTTCATCGTTAGAATCAACAGTTTCAATATCAACTTTCTCTTCTTTAATATGCGCTGTTTTTTCTGCCGGAGCTTGTGTTTGCTTTTCTACAACAGGTGCTTGCTCTTGAACTTGTGGCGTGTCAGTCACTACCGCTTGTTCAGGTGTTTGCTCTGTTGAGTTAGCTTGCTCAGCGTTTTCATCTTGCAGACGTACTTTTTTACGTATGTTACGACGTTGACGGCGAACTTTAGGCTTTTGCTCTTTAGGTTCTGCAGCTTGAGCTGGCTTAGAATCAGTTTCTACTTCTGCTTTTATAGGGGCTTCAGTTTTAACTTGATCTTTGTCTTCGTTTTTATGCTCTGGGCGCTTACGAGAGTTAGGGTTACGACGACGCTTATTACGGTTCTCGTTTCTCTCTTGAGTCTCGGTGCTTGCTGCTGGTGAGTCTGTTTTAACTTCCTCTTCAGCTGCAGGGCGCTCGTTGCGTGGTTTATTTGTGCGCGGGTTATTATTACGACGACGTTGATTGTTATTACGACGACGATTATCGTTCCCACGACGAGCGTTATTACGCGCTTCTTGCTGCTCTTTTTCTACAGCTTCTTTTTTATCTTCTTCAGATTCACTTGCAAATAACGACTTAAACCAATTACCAATAACAGCTAGTAAGCCACCTTCAGTTTTAGTTTGTACAACAGCCGCTGGTGCTACTGCTTTAGCTGGAGCAGCTTGTGGAGCTGGAGTAGAAGGCATTACCACGCCTTTTAACATTGGCTCTTCACGTACTGGAGTACTTGGTGATTTTGACATCTCAAATACTTCAGGCTCTGGTGCAACAACTTGTCCGTAGCTTACTGTTTCAAGTGTTTCGTCTTTACGTAAACGCATAACTTCGTAATGTGGTGTTTCCATATGTTGATTAGGAATAATCACTACGTCACATTTGTGATGCTTTTCAATGCGATGAACACTACGACGTTGCTCATTTAATAAATAAGCAGCAACGGCAACAGGCACTTGTGCATTTACTTGTGCTGTATTGTCTTTAATTGCTTCTTCTTCAATTAAACGAAGAATAGAAAGTGCGATAGATTCATTTGAACGAATAGTACCTTGTCCACTACAACGTGGGCATGGGCCTTGGCTTGCTTCACCTAATGAAGGACGCAGGCGCTGACGCGACATTTCAAGTAAACCAAAGCGTGAAATTTTACCAATTTGAACACGCGCACGATCTGGACGAGCAGCATCTTTTAAACGATTCTCTACTTCACGTTGATGACGTGGAGGCGTCATATCGATAAAGTCGATAACAATTAAACCACCTAAGTCACGAAGACGTAATTGACGTGCAATCTCATCAGCGGCTTCTAAGTTAGTATTAAGTGCTGTTTCTTCAATATCGCCGCCTTTAGTTGCTTTAGACGAGTTGATATCGATAGACGTTAGTGCTTCAGTTGGGTCAATTACAATTGAACCACCAGAAGGCAGACGTACTTCACGCTGGAACGCAGACTCAATTTGGCTTTCAATTTGGTAATGCGTAAATAAAGGAGTGTCGCCTTGATAAAGCTTAACACGGCTCATAAAGTCAGGACGAAAACGCTCAATGTGCGCTTTAGCTTCTTCAAAAACACGTGGTTTATCAATTAAAATTTCGCCAATATCACGACGTAAATAATCGCGTATCGCACGGAATATTACATTGCTTTCTTGGTGTATTAAAAATGGCGCTTTAGCACTATCGGCTGCTTGTCTAATTGCTTCCCAATGTACTAATAATGCTTTTAAATCGTAGTTTAATTCTTCAAACGATTTACCAACACCGGCAGTACGCACAATTAAGCCCATACCTTTAGGAAGTTCTAAACGACCCAATGCTTCTTTAAGTTCAGTACGTTCATCACCTTCAATGCGACGAGAAATACCGCCAGCACGTGGGTTGTTAGGCATAAGCACTAAGTAGCTACCAGCAACACTGATAAAAGTAGTTAACGCAGCGCCTTTTTGGCCACGCTCTTCTTTATCAACTTGTACTATAACTTCTTGACCTTCTTTTATTACGTCGCGAATATTAGGGCGACCATGAAAAGTGTAACCTGCAGGGAAGTAAGTACGGGCAATTTCTTTTAAAGGAAGGAAACCATGGCGGTCAGCACCGTAATCAACAAATGCTGCTTCAAGAGATGGTTCAATGCGAGTGATTTTGCCTTTATAAATATTGGCTTTTTTCTGTTCGTGACCTGGGCTTTCGATATCTAAATCATAAAGGCGTTGGCCATCTACCAGTGCTACGCGCATTTCTTCTTGCTGCGTTGCATTGATTAGCATACGTTTCATATTGTTACTCTACTTATTTATGTCGCTGACATGACGATGTTTTTATCGCCTGTTCAGTTGTCCCTATTTTTAGAATGTGCAGCCTCACGACTGGGTCTTTAACGGAACGGCTCTGTATCTCGTATGCAGTATTTTAAATGCTGGCAAACAATAGCAATTATTATCGCTATTAAATTCTTAATGGTGCTAAAACTGTCGGCTTTTCAGCTACGTTTACAAGTTTTACCCAGAAGTCGGCCTGTCATATTAATCTTACTAAATATCATTCATATTAGGCGCGTAGGGCTCATTAAGTTGGTGAGCAATACATACTGATGTATCGCTAATATCCGTTTTAAGAGCAAAAATCGCTGCCGATGTTAATGAACGCTTATTTATTAGATTTTTTTAGTTCTAAATAAGCTGCTGTACGGTACTACAATAATTGAGCGAGTGCTGAACGACGTTTTTTACGTCGTCACTATCAGACAAATTATCTGTTCATTGCTTTCTCTAGCACGTTAAAAATCGTTTCATGTTCAAGCTTAACCAGCAATATATTACGCGCATTGCCGTTAATTGAGCGCACGTGTTAACTGAGGAGACATAAAAGCTTTGGAAAACTTAACTCGGATCTGTATGATCGGCTACCCAGAATGTGCATCACGAATGTTTTAATGTGTTAAAAAGCACCGTTGTTATTTGCAAATACTAAATATTTGCGCTGCTGATTATCCCACTATTATTACAGTGTTAGCAACTAAATTATTTTACTTAAATTAGTGATTAGGCAATGTCAGAAAAAAACGACTTACAAGTAACTTATGTCACGATCAACGAAGACCATTTAGGTCAGCGTATTGATAACTTTCTTATTACCCATTTAAAAGGGGTGCCTAAAAGCGCTATTTATAAACTTTTGCGCAAAGGTGAGGTACGCGTTAATAAAAAGCGTATTAAGCCTGTATATAAATTGCAGCTTGACGATGTACTTCGTATTGCCCCTATTAGGGTTGCTGAGCGTGAAGAATTTGTTCCATCAAAATTAGACAAAGTAACGCGCCTTGAAAACGATATTTTATTTGAAGATAAATACCTCATCGTTATCAATAAGCCATCAGGTATGGCTGTTCATGGTGGCAGTGGCTTAAGTTATGGTTTAATTGAAGCACTACGCGCACTTCGCCCAGAAGAACGTAGCCTTGAGCTAGTTCATAGGCTTGACCGTGACACATCGGGTTGTTTACTTATCGCGAAGCGTCGTTCGGTGTTAACCGCATTGCATGAGCAACTTCGTGAAAAAACAATGGAAAAAAATTATTGGGCGCTTGTAGAAGGGCAGTGGGACTCTAAAACTAAAAACGTAACCGAAGGGCTGCGTAAAAACACGCTTAAATCGGGTGAGCGTGTAGTACGCGTAGATAACACTGAGGGTAAACCTTCACATACTCGCTTTAAGGTACTAGAGCGCTTTAATGATTGCTCATTGGTACAAGCATCGCCTGTAACAGGACGTACGCACCAAATTCGTGTGCACACGCAATGTAAAGGCCACCCAATAGCGTGCGATGATAAATACGGCGATCAGGGTTTTGACGATTCTATGCGTAAAGTTGGTTTAAACCGATTGTTTTTACACGCACACGATTTAACTTTTTATCATCCTAAAAACGAAACAACGATGCGAGTAGAAGCACCGCTGGATAAAACGCTTAAAAGTACATTACTAAAATTACGTGATGCAAAACTATGATTGCAGTGACTCCAATTAAAAAATATAAGCTCGTTATTTTTGATTGGGACGGCACAGTTATGGATTCAGTCACTAAAATAGTTAACTGTATTCGAAGTAGTGCTGAGTTACTTAACATTGTGCCACCAAGTGATTTAGCAATTAAGAATATTATTGGTATGTCGCTTGAAAAAGCAATTGATGTTTTATTTCCCAATAATGCAGCGCAGCATCAAGCGTTAATTTCTGGTTATAAGCATCAGTATAGTGTGGATACCACACCTACTCCTGTATTTGACAATGTTGCCAGCGTTTTAGGTACCTTAAAAGAGCAGGGCATTATTTTAGCCGTTGCTACAGGTAAAGGTCGAGGTGGATTAGAGCGTTTACTTGAAAAAAGTAAATTGCGCCATTTTTTTAGTGCAACGCGTATTAGGGCCTGTTGACCTTTCAGGATTAAATTTGCTCAATCTAGGGGCGATTTAATCGCGGCGTGAAGTTTGTAACCTAGTGGGCTAAGTAAAAACCGAGCAACAAAGAGTAAATCGCCCCTAGGCAGAACCCTTCGGGCAGCGCATGTTTGGCATTTATGCTGCGTTATCGCCTATTTATGGGGAATAACCACACTACATAGGCTCTGTCTTGCCTAAATACCAAACAGTCTGCTGCAAATTTAACCTCGAAAGATAAACAGGCCCTAGCGACGAAGCGCAATCTAAGCCATCTCCAGATATGTTGTATCAATTACTAGAAGAGCTTGGCATAAACGCTAATGACGCTGTAATGATTGGTGACACTCAAATAGACATGAACATGGCAAAAGCCGCTGGCATGGATAGAATTGGTGTAACTATGGGTGTACACAACGCTCAGCAACTAAATGAACTTAGCCCCGTTGCAACGGTAGATAACTATCTGCAGCTGCAACAGATTTTGCTTGGCTAATTTATTTAACTAGAACTTGTTTTGAGCAGTAAGCACATCAATACCAAACTCAGCCAGTAATTGGCTGAGTTTAATTAACGGCAATCCAATTAAACTATTAGGATCGTCTCCGCTTAACTTTTCAAATAAACAAATACCCAACCCTTCACTCTTAAAACTACCAGCACAGTTATAAGGCTGCTCTGCGTCGCAATAAGCACTAATTTGTGCGTCACTAAGTATTTTAAAAGTAACATCAAAGGGTTCAACACACGTTTTTTTAGCGCCAGTTACAATATCGTAAACACAAAGCCCTGTTAAAAATGTTACAGTATTACCGCTAAATAAATTTAGTTGTTTTACGGCATTTTGTTTATTATGTGGTTTACCTAAAATTTGATTGTTAAACACAGCAACTTGGTCTGATCCAATAGCTAACCCTTTGTTAAAGTGTTTATTAGCTGCTGAGGCTTTTAATTCACTTAAACGCTTAACCAGTTCAGTAGGTGTTTCGGCTTCAAGTGCTGATTCGTCAACATCCGGTGAAAACGTATCAAATGGTAAATTAAATTTTTGTAATAAAGACTGCCTAAAAGGCGAGCTTGACGCTAAGATAAGTGAGTGCTTCACGGACTGTTTTCCTTCAATAATTCAGATTGAGTTAGGATAAATCAGATCCGTGAGTAAAACACGTTAAAAACCAAGTAAAAATGGTTTTTTACTTTGACTAACAAACTAACTATCTATATGATGCAGCCCCTATGCAAAAGGTGAAAATTCCCATCACTCTTCATCCAGGCAAAGCAGCGCAGCACCGTTTAAAGTATGACGGAATTGTACCGCTTGAAAAACTTACTCGTTTAGAGAAAGTTGTGCAGGAAGAAGTAGGTGAAATAGCGGTAAAAATACATTGCAAAAACGATGATCAAGGTTTCGCTGTGATTAGAGGCAATTTGTCCACACACGTTACTGTCATTTGTCAACGTTGTAATGGTGATTTAGGGTTGGATTTGGTTCAAGACTTTGCATATTCACCAGTAGGTGAAGATACAGAGTTGGATATTTTTCCAGAAGACTACGATGAAGTAGCGCTTGATGAAAATGGTGAAATTAACGTTTTTGATTTAATTGAAGACGAGCTAATTTTAGCAGTTCCATTAGTGGCTACCCACAACGAAGCTTCATGCAGTTATTCAGCAAAGCCTGCCAGCTTTGGTGTATTAAAGGCGGAAGATGATAAACCTAATCCATTTGATATTTTGAAACAACTTAAGAAAGATTCTTAGGAGAAGACTATGGCTGTACAAAAAAGCAAAAAGTCTCGTGCAAGACGCGGCATGCGCCGTTCACACGATGCGATCAGTGGTCCAACTTTAACTGTAGATCAAACATCTGGTGAGACTCATCGTCGTCACCATGTGACTGCAGATGGTTACTACAAAGGCGTTCAAGTAATTTCTAAATAAGAGATTACTTATATGCTGAAAGATCTAACCATAGCGTTAGATATGATGGGGGGCGATTACGGCCCCCGTTCATCTATTCCTGCTGCCGTTTGTGCGGTAAATGCTCATGCCAATTTAACTCTCATTTTATGTGGCAATGAACACGTTATATCTAAAGAACTCGAATCCCTCGATTCTCTACCTCATCCTAGACTCATAATTCGTCACTGTAGTGAAATAGTCACTAATGCATGTGAACCTGCAATTGCTGTGCGTTCAAAAAAAGATTCATCTATGCGTGTTGCCCTTGATTTAGTTAAATCGGGCGAGGCTCAAGCATGTGTCAGCTCCGGTAATACCGGCGCACTATTTTTTATGGCTCACTATGTATTAAAAATGCTGCCAGGTGTTAAACGTGCCGCACTCATTTCGTCTGTTCCTACAGAGCTTAAAAACCCAGTATATTTACTCGACTTAGGTGCTAATGTGCATTGTGATGCGCAAATGCTCTATCAGTTTGGCATTATGGGCTCTATTGTTGCAGGACAAGCACTTGGTTTGGATAATCCTCGCGTTAGTTTATTAAATATTGGCGCTGAGGACATTAAAGGCCACGACGACATTAAACAAGCTGCACAGTTAATGCAGCAAAGCCCACATATTAATTATATTGGTTACAGCGAAGGAAGTGATATTTTTTCGGGTAAGGCTGATGTTATTGTATGCGAAGGATTTGTGGGTAACGTGGCACTTAAAACATGCGAAGGCATTGCCAAGCTTATTATGAATAAGTTTACAGCCGCACTCGAAAAGCACCTTTTATATAAATGTATGGCGTTTATATTGCGTCCAATAATAAAAAAACTCTATAAAAGGGTGAACCCCGACCAGTATAACGGTGCTTCTCTGGTAGGATTGCGCGGTATTGTCGTTAAAAGTCATGGAAATGCGTCAGCTAAAGCATTTCAAGCAGCAATTGATGAAGCGGTAAAAGAGGTTGAACGTCAACTTCCTGATAAAATAGCCGCTATTTTCGAAAAAACACATTCTAAAGACACGGCGGTTAATCAATAATTGATGTGCCGTGTATTTCATTATTTATTTGTTTAATTAAAAAGAGCAAAGTATGGCACAAAAAATTGCACTTCTATTCCCAGGTCAAGGCTCACAAAGCGTGGGTATGTTACAAGAGCTACTAGAGAGCTCTGACATTGTTAAAGCAACATTTGCAGAAGCATCAGACGCACTGGGTTACGACTTAGCAGAGCTAGTTCTTAATGGTCCTGAAGAAAAATTAAATCAAACTCACCGCACACAACCTGCATTACTAACTGCAAGTGTTGCTATTTACCGTGATTGGTTAGCGGCTAACCCTGATACAGACGTTGTTATGGCCGGTCACAGCTTAGGTGAATACTCAGCGTTAGTATGTAGCGACGTACTAAGCTTGAGCGAAGCCGTAAAGCTTGTTGAAAACCGTGGTTTATACATGCAAGAAGCTGTGCCAGCAGGCGTAGGCTCAATGGCTGCTATTATTGGCTTAGGCGATGAAGAAATTAAAGCGGCGTGTGCTGCCTCAGCGCAAGGTGAGGTTGTATCTCCAGTTAACTACAATTCTCCGGGTCAAGTTGTTATTGCAGGGCACAAAGCGGCAGTAGATAGAGCATCGCAAGCATGTAAAGACGCAGGTGCTAAACGCGCATTACCACTTTCTGTTAGCGTACCTTCACATTGTGAACTAATGAAGCCAGCAGCTGATAAGCTAGCAGCTGATTTAGCCGCTTTAACATTTAATACACCTAAGTGTGATGTAATTAATAATGTTGATGTAAAAGCACAAGCGTCAGCTGATGCAATTAAAGATGCACTAGTACGCCAGCTTTACAGCCCAGTCCGCTGGACAGAAACAGTACAAGCCTTGGTTGCACAAGACGTAACACAAAGCTACGAATTTGGTCCTGGTAAAGTATTAACAGGACTTGCTAAACGAATTGATAAAGCAATGGTTTGTGGTTCGGTAAACGACGCCGCTTCAATCGCTGCAGCTAAATAAGAGTATATAAAATGTCTAATTTATTTTCTTTAGAGGGCAAAGTTGTCCTAATTACTGGCGCCAGCCGTGGTATTGGTAAAGCAATTGCAAACACATTAGTTGCACAAGGCGCTAAAGTTGCAGGTACTGCAACAAGTGAGTCAGGCGCTGCTAAAATTAGTGAGTACCTAGGTGAAAATGGTAAAGGTTATGCATTAAACGTGACCGATCCTGCATCAATAGAAGCAACACTTGCTGCAATAAAAGCAGATTTAGGCGATATTGACGTACTTGTAAATAATGCAGGTATCACACGCGATAACTTATTAATGCGTATGAAAGAGACTGAGTGGGAAGATATTATCGACACCAACTTAAGCTCAGTTTTCCGTTTATCTAAAGCGGTACTTCGTCCAATGATGAAGAAAAAGAAAGGCCGTATTATTAACATTGGCTCAGTAGTGGGTACTATGGGTAATGCAGGTCAAGCTAATTATGCAGCAGCTAAAGCGGGTGTAATTGGTTTTTCTAAGTCACTTGCGCGCGAAGTTGCATCACGCGGTATTACAGTTAACGTAATCGCACCTGGTTTTATTCAAACAGACATGACTGATGATTTAACTGATGAGCAAAAAGCAGCAACACTTGCAAATGTTCCAGCAGGGCGTTTAGGCCAACCTGACGAAATTGCGGCTGCAGTATGTTATTTAGCATCTGACGCGGCTGCGTATGTATCAGGCGAAACTTTGCATGTAAATGGCGCGATGTACATGGTTTAATCGCCATTGTACCTAGATTGCTACTTGATAAAGTTAAGTAAGTTACCTCAAAAACATTGAATTATTTGTGAACTTGCTTTAAACATACTTGAAATCGCTGTGAAAATAAGCGATAAATGACAAAACACACACTCAGAGGTTTGACCAGACAATTATTTATGGTCAAATCATTGAATCAGAGAATTATGCGGCGTAAACTACGCCGCAATCTGAAAATAACGCATTGGCGTTTTTAATAAAGGAAAGAAGAATGAGCGATATCCAAGAACGCGTAAAGAAAATTATCATTGAACAACTAGGTGTTAAAGAAGAAGAAGTTAAAAATGAATCTTCTTTCGTAGATGACCTAGGTGCAGATTCTCTTGATACTGTTGAACTAGTAATGGCTCTTGAAGAAGAGTTTGATACTGAGATCCCAGATGAAGAAGCTGAGAAGATCACTACAGTACAAACTGCTATCGATTACGTAACAGCACACGCTGAGTAATTAATCGCACGTTAAAGGCAGCATCCGCTGCCTTTAATTTTTTATATCCAAACCACCTCAAAGTTCGTGATCCAAAACTTAAATCTCCATGCTCAATTTTAGCTAAAAATTAATTTTGATTGTGTTATGCGTTTTTAATCTATTTTGGGACTAGCACTTTGAGGTAGCTTGGGTATGATCATCCCCTTGTAAAATATCCCTTATTGGAGGCAAACCGTGGCTAAACGTCGAGTCGTCGTAACTGGCTTAGGAATGTTGACGCCGCTAGGTAATGATGTTCAATCAACCTGGCAAGGCTTATTAGATGGTAAAAGTGGCATTCAAACAATAACGCACTTTGATACATCAAAATTTGGTACTAAATTCGCTGGTTTAATAAATGACTTTGATGCAACTGCATACATGTCAGCGAAAGATACTAAAAAAATGGACTTGTTTATTCAGTACGGCATTGCAGCGGGTGTTCAAGCCTTTAAAGATTCAGGCCTTGAAATTACTGAGCAAAACGCAACACGTATAGGTGTAGCTGTAGGTTCAGGTATTGGTGGCTTAACACTTATCGAAGAAAACCACATTAAACTATTAAACAGTGGTCCGCGCAAGTTATCGCCATTTTATGTGCCGTCTACCATTATTAATATGATCTCAGGTCATTTATCAATGATGCATGGACTTCGTGGTCCAAATATTTCAATTGTAACTGCCTGTACTACTGGTTTGCATAATATTGGCCATGCAGCTCGCATGATTGCCTACGGTGATGCAGATGCAATGGTTGCTGGCGGTGCAGAAAAAGCGTGTACCCCAATTGGTATGGGTGGCTTTAATGCTGCGCGTGCACTTTCAACACGTAACGACTCGCCACAAGCGGCTTCTCGCCCTTGGGATAAAGACCGCGATGGCTTTGTGCTTTCTGACGGTGCTGGTGTTGTTGTAGTTGAAGAGTACGAACATGCTAAAGCACGTGGCGCTAAAATTTATGCTGAGCTTGTAGGCTTTGGTATGAGTGGCGACGCGTACCACATGACGTCACCACCAGAAGATGGTGCGGGCGCGGCACTTGCAATGCAAAACGCACTAAATGATGCGCAAGTAAATGCAGAGCAAATTGGTTACATTAACGCACACGGCACATCTACAAACGCAGGCGATAAAGCAGAAACTGCCGCTGTTAAGTCTATTTTTGGTAATGCAGCTAAAGATGTAATGGTAGGCTCGTCTAAATCGATGATGGGTCACTTGTTAGGTGCTGCAGGTTCGGTTGAATCGATTATTTCGATTTTATCGCTGACAGTTCAAAAAGTGTCGCCAACTATCAACCTTGATAACCCAGACGAAGGGTGTGACTTAGATTACATTGCTCACACTGCACGTGATGCAAAGTTAGACTTTGCATTATGTAACTCGTTCGGTTTTGGTGGTACTAATGGCTCGTTGCTATTTAAAAAGGTATAATCTTTTTTAACAACGAATCAAATTATAAGAGCTCAGTTGTTTAACTGGGCTTTTTTTATATGCCAAACAAAATGCAAACAATAATAGCAGCAGATCAAAACAGCACTTTAAGCACGCGTGACAGGGGCTTAAATTACGGTGATGGCTTTTTTACAACGGCTAAGGTTATTGAAGGGCAAGTACAGTATTGGGCTCATCATAAAGCGCGTTTGATTGAATGCGCAGAGCGCTTGAGTTTTCCTGAGTTAGACTTTATTAGCCTTGAAAACCAAATTACTCACTATATAAAAAACGCAAAGCTAAATGTGCTTAAAATATTGGTAACGCGAGGCGAAGGCGGACGTGGTTATGGGCTGCCAAGTGAGTGTAATGTCACTATATTATTGAGTGTATTAGATTACCCGAGTAATTACAGTGCGATTGCTAAAAAGGGTGTAAATCTCGAAATAAGCCCGATTAAATTAGCGGCACAGCCTTATTTAGCAGGCCTTAAAACATTAAACCGGCTTGAGCAAGTACTAATTAAAAAAGAAATGCAAACACAAGACTGCGACGATGTACTCGTGCTTGATTACAATAACAATGTAATTGAAGCTTCAGCAGCTAATATTTTTGCGATTAAAAATAAGTGTGTGTTTACGCCATTGCTTGATGAGTGCGGAATAAAGGGCGTTTATCTACAATCGTTATGTGATAAATTGCCTGTTGAATTTAAACGCGTAAAAGTAGAAGACTTAACCCAAGCAGACGCCGTATTTGTGTGTAATAGCTTAATGGGAGCAGTACCTGTTAAACGTATTGAGCAACAGGTGTTTAATACAGATGATAGCCATGCATTATTAACTAAATTATTAGCCAAGGAGGCTGAGTGTTAAAAGTTATTTTATCGGTACTTTTTTTAGCTGTTATAACCACTACTATTGGTTATCAGCAATTACAAGCAACAATAAATAGCCCACTAAAGGTAGCTAAAAGCACACAATTTGAAGTTAAGCATGGCACTGGTTTTAATAAATTATGTCAGCAATGGCAAACTAATAACTGGGTGGAGAGTTGCTGGCGTTATCAGGTAATTGCCAAATTAGACCCAACACTTACCGACTTAAAAGCGGGGCTTTACGAGCTAACAGCCGATAGCGTTATCAACAACGTAAAAAAAATTAATCAAGGCCAGCAAATCAATTTTAGTTTTACCATAATTGAAGGGCAAAACTTACGTGAAGTACTAAGTGCTATTAAAAAGGCCGATAATTTACAAAACGATTTAAAAACTGACGAACTAAGTACTCAAATACTGGGTAATAATACGCATCTAGAAGGGTGGTTATTTCCCGACACTTACCATTATCATAATAACGATACTGCAAGCAGTGTATTAAAACGTGCCGCACAAAAAATGCAGCAAACGTTAGACGATGCTTGGCAGCAGCGCGCAGCTGATCTCCCTTACAAAACAGCATACAAAGCACTTATAATGGCCTCAATTATTGAAAAAGAAACAGGCCTTGCTAGCGAGCGTCCGCTAATTGCATCAGCGTTTGTTAATAGATTAAATACTAATATGCGCTTACAGACAGACCCAACCGTAATATACGGACTAGGCGCCGATTTTGATGGCGATATTAAATACAAAGATTTGCGCGATTATACGCCTTACAATACATATCGCATTAATGGCTTGCCGCCAACACCAATTGCAATGCCTTCAAAAGCCGCTATTTTAGCAGCGGTTAATCCGCCTCAAAGTGAATACGTTTACTTTGTAGCAAAAGGCGATGGTACCGGCAGCCACCAATTTTCAACCACGTTAAAGCAGCATAATGCGGCAGTTAAAACGTATATATTAAATAAAAAGAATTAAGTTTTATGAAATCAAAATTTATAGTAATAGAAGGGCTAGAAGGCGCGGGTAAATCAACCGCTATTTCGTTATGCCAAGACTTTTTAAACAAACAAAAAATAGACTTCATTAATGTCCGCGAACCTGGCGGCACACCATTGGCTGAATCGCTTCGTACGCTTGTAAAAGCAGAACATGAAGAAGAAATCGCCTTTGAAACCGAGCTGCTTATTATGTACGCAGCTCGTTCGCAGTTAATGCACAATGTTATTACCCCAGCGCTTGATAAAGGCCAATGGGTACTTGCCGATCGTCATGATTTATCATCTCAGGCTTATCAGGGCGGTGGGCGTGGTATTAGCTCAAATACATTAGCTTCACTTTCTTCAATGGTGTTAAAGGGCTTAAAGCCCGATTTAACTATTTACCTCGATATTGACCCAGTGATAGGCCTTGAACGTGCAAAAGGGCGTGGTGAGCTTGATCGTATTGAACAAGAAGCTATTGAGTTTTTTCAGCGTACACGTATGCGTTATGTTGAGCTTGCTAATGACGACAACACAATTAAAACGGTCGATGCAAACCAAAGTATTGATAAAGTACATCGTGATATAACCAATGTACTGCATTCATTTTTTGAAGGCCTAAAATAATATGCCATTGCCTTGGCTACATGATACTCAAGCACGTTTAGCACAAAGTTATCGCGCAGAGCGTTTTCATCATGCGCAATTATTTTGTGGGCCTGTTGGCGTAGGTAAATTTGAATTAAGTGATGAGCTTGGTAATGCTTTGTTATGCCAAAATATAGCTAAGCAGGTAGCTGCGCAAAACAGTATGCTAAAACCTTGCGGGCAGTGTAAAAGCTGCTTACTTACTCTTGCTGGCACTCATCCCGACAAGCGCTTAACGCAAGTTGATGGGCAAAGCATAGGCGTAGATGATATACGTGGCATTAGTGATTTTATGAACCACTCAGCTGCGCAAAATGGCAATAAAGTAGCGATAATCGAAAATTGCGAAAAAATGACCACTGCAGCCGCTAACGCATTGTTAAAAACACTTGAAGAGCCAACTAATAGCCGCTTTTTAATATTAACCACAAGCCAACCAGCACAGCTTCCTGCAACTATTTTAAGTCGTTGTGCTAAAAGTGACGTAAAAATAACAAATACGGCACTTGCTCAGCAATGGCTAGAGACTTTAGATATACCTAACTATAGTTGGTTAGCACTTTTTTATAACCAACCGCTGCAAGTAAAGCATTGGCAACAGCAAGACCAGCTAAAAAATATTGATACACTGTATAAGTTTGCAACTGAGTTTAAACAAAGCCATAATTTCAAAGCGTTAGTCGATATAATAAATAAACAGCCTGAGCTTGTTCGTATATTTACTTTGTTTTTAAGCGTGCAACTAAAGCAGCAATTACTGCAAGGTATGAGTTTTGACGCTTATCAAAGTGCGCAAAATGCATTAGGCGAGTTCTTACAAAATAACACACAAGTACTTGGCCTTAATTTACCGCTTGCTGTATCACGATTAGCATACACATTGCGAAATTCTTAAAAGGATTAATCATGCAAGAACTACTAGTAGACATAGACGATTTAGACGAGTTATACCGTTGTTATATGCCTTACTTAAAAAAAGGCGGCTTATTTGTACGTACTAATATGCGTTACGAAGCAGGGCATTCGCTAGCACTTAGAGTTACCTTGCCCGATGCACTAGAAGATGACGTAGTAACAGGTAAAGTGTCGTGGATCACACCACAAGGCGCACAAAGCTCTAACCCTCCGGGTATTGGTATTAGCTTTTTAGATGATAAAACAAACCTAAACGCTAAAATCGAAAAGCTACTTGGGACTATGTTAAACTCAGGCGATCAAACATATACCATGTAGTTATAGGGTCGGTTTTTCATTGAGATTAACGCTACCCTATATTGGGTTCTTTTAATTGCTAACATAATAAATTAAAAGAACAAATTTAAACCCTGAACATAATACAGGCCTTATAGTGATTGTAGATTCTCATTGCCATTTAGACCGTCTTGATTTTGATAAACTAGACTTAAACCTTGACCAAGTTCTCGATAAAGCGCGTGCAAAGCAAATAGAGCACTTTTTATGTGTAAGCGTAACCCTTGATCAGTTTCCAAGCATGCTTGATAAAATTAAGCATTACGACGATGTATCAGCCTCATGCGGTGTACATCCACTTGATCAAAAAGACGCCCTTAATAAACAACAACTAATCGACTTAGCTTCACATGAAAAAGTCGTTGCTATTGGCGAAACGGGTCTTGATTACTACTATTCAAAAGATACTCATGCAGTGCAGCAAGCCAGCTTTGTTGGGCATATTGAAGTGGCTAACGAATTACAAAAACCGTTAATTATCCATACTCGTGATGCCCGCGCCGACACTATTAATTTAATGCGTGAGCACAAAGCCGAAAACTGCGGTGGCGTACTGCATTGTTTTACCGAAGACTGGGATATGGCTAAAAAAGCCATAGACATGGGCTTTTATATTTCTATTTCGGGCATTGTTACCTTCAAAAATGCTATTGAACTAAAAGAAGTAGTAAAGCAAATACCGCTAGATAGATTACTAATAGAAACCGACTCGCCTTATTTAGCACCGGTACCGTATCGTGGGCAAACAAATCAGCCAGCGTACGTAGAAGATGTTGCTTATTATATTAGTGAGCTTAAAGGCATTAGCTTTAACGAGCTTGCTAAAGCGACTACAGAAAATTTTTATTCTTTATTTAAATTAGCAGCTAAAGGCTAAATACATGATTAATCACACGGCAAACCTTCCTATTTTACTAATGGGGCCAATGGTGCGCCGTGCAGAGCAAATTGGAGTCTGCATTCAGTTTGCTACCTCCAAATCGGCTAGCTGCCAAGTAAACTTATTAAATGTAGAGTGTTATAGCGAACAACAAATTATCGCTTTAGGCCAGCACTTATACCTGCATTTTATTGTTATAAAACCAGTAGAAAATTTGTTTCCTGTAGATAAATTATTAAGTTATGAGCTCATCATTGACGATGCAATAATTGATTTATCGCCTTGGTGTTATAGCAATCAAACTACGCCTGCATTTGTAATCCCCAATAAACTCAGTGATATTTTGCATGGCTCGTGCCGTAATGCACACCACCCAGCAAAAGACAGCTTAGTGTCTGCAAGTCACTGGCAAAATACTCAGCGCGGTAATAATAACCAAGGTGCACAATTGTTATTACTGAGCGGCGATCAGGTTTATGCCGATGACGTAGCAGGGCCCATGTTGTTAATTATTCATCAGTTAATTAAAGCCTTAGGTATCTATAAAGAGCAACCACTGGCAATTGAGCTACCGGTCGATATAAATGAGCAACTTTATAATCGTCACTTATATTTACCAAAAACGCCTTGGCAAAAACGCTCAAAGTTAGGTGTGGGTTATTGGCTAAAAAAAGACGAGCCGCATTTTTCAAGTGTAAAAGCATATAACCACCTTATCCATTTTGAAGAATATATAGCACTTTATTTATTAAACTTTAGCGGTGCTGCATGGCAGTGCGTCGATATACAAAACACGGCATACGCTGGAAAAAATCAAAAATATAAAACTATTTTTAACGCCGAAAAATCAGCGTTGATTGACTATGCAAAAGGCTTAACTGAAGTAGAGCGGTTGTTTGCCAATGTATCTACGCTAATGATGTTTGACGATCACGATGTAACTGACGATTGGAACCTCACCGCTGGGTGGGAGCAAGCTATAAATGAAAACCCAAGTAGTAAACGAATCATTAATAACGGGCTAATTAGCTATTGGTTGTTCCAAGGTATGGGGAACGATGCACTAAATAAAACGGGTGAGCTCTTAACTCCCTTTAAGCAAAGTAAAAACAACAACAATATTTGGCAGTTTAAAGCATTTGATAAACCACTAAACGATTTTAGTTTTTGGCATTACGAACTTAATACAATACCCAAAGTAGTGGTGCTAGATACACGTACGCACCGCTGGCGAAATGAGCAAAACTTTAACGAGCCCTCAGGTTTACTTGATTGGGAACGTCTAACAGAGCTTGAAGAAAGCCTATTAAGCCACGACCAAGTTATTATTGTATCGCCAGCGCCTGTATTTGGTGTTAAATCAATAGAAGCGATTCAGGCTGCTTTTAATATATGTGGTCAACCGCTCATGGTTGATGTAGAAAACTGGATGGCGCACGAAGGCTCGGCCAAAAAGCTACTCGATACCTTTAGACGAACTGACACCCCAAACGAAACCCTTATTTTATCTGGTGATGTACATTACTCATTTTGCTTTTCGGTGCAAAAGCGTTTTGGCGATCATCCCAATCGAATTTGGCAACTAACCGCCAGTGGTATTAAAAACGAATTTCCGCGTAAATTAATAAACATACTCGATAAACTCGATTCAATTTTATATGGCCCCAAAAGCCCCTTAAACTTTTTTACCAAACGCTGGCACATGGAAGTAGATAAACACCAAACCATAGGCGAAGGGCAAAAATACTTAGTAAGCGACTCAGCTATTAGTTTAATAACACTAGAGCAAGGAAACTTAGCCCGCTACCAACTTATACATGGTGAAGGGCATTTAACTGAGTTTGATTTAGAAGATAAATAATAAGTTACTCATAAATGTAAAAGCGTTGCTTTTAAACGCCAGCAAGCAGCGCGTCTACAAGTGAGTTTAACCACAGTGTTAAATTTTACCGGTAGACGTAGAGCTTGCTCACGTGAGAAGCGAAGCTTCTCATTACTTAAAAAATGGGTCTCAACACCGAGAGTACAAAGGCGCCTTATGCTACACCGGAGTTTTTCAAGTTAGTTGCCGCATCAAGTGAGTTTAACCGCAGTGTTAAACTTTACCGGTAGACGTAGAGCTTGCTCACGTTAGAAGCGAAGCTTCTCATTACTTAAAAAATTGGTCTCAACACCGAGAGTACAAAGGCGCCTTATGCTACACCGGAGTTTTTCAAGTTAGTTGTCGCATCGAGTTAATTTATTATTGATATACCAGCGAGTTCGGTTAAACATAAAAGCGTTGCTTTTAAACGCCAGCAAGCAGCGCGTCTACAGGTTATGCTTGAGTGTGGTTTTTACTTGTAGACGCTGAGCTTGCTCGCGTGAGAAGCGAAGCTTCTCATTACTTAAAAAATTGGTCTCAACACCGAGAGTACAAAGGCGCCTTATGCTACACCGGAGTTTTTCAAGTTAGTTGTCGCATTGAGTTAATTTATTATTGATATACCAGCGAATTCGATTAAATATAAAAGCGTTGCTTTTAAACGCCAGCAAGCAGCGCGTCTACAAGTGAGTTTAACCGCAGTGTTAAATTTTACCGGTAGACGTAGAGCTTGCTCACGTGAGAAGCGAAGCTTCTCATTACTTAAAAAATTGGTCTCAACACCGAGAGTACAGAGGCGCCTTATGCTACACCGGAGTTTTTCAAGTTAGTTGTCGCATCGAGTTAATTTATTATTGATATACCAGCGAGTTCGATTAAATATAAAAGCGTTGCTTTTAAACGCAAGCAAGCAGCGCGTCTACAAGTGAGTTTAACCACAGTGTTAAACTCACTTGTAGACGTAGAGCTTGCTCACGTTAGAAGCGAAGCTTCTCATTACTTAAAAAATTGGTCTCAACACCGAGAATACAGAGGCGTCTTATGCTACACCGGAGTTTTTCAAGTTAGTTGTCGCATCGAGTTAATTTATTATTGATATACCAGCGAGTTCGATTAAATATAAAAGCGTTGCTTTTAAACGCCAGCAAGCAGCGCGTCTACAGGTTATGCTTGAGTGTGGTTTTTACTTGTAGACGTAGAGCTTGCTCACGTGAGAAGCGCAGCTTCTAATCTCTCTATATTAGATAATTACTTGGCTTTGTACTTAACCATGCTCTTTTCTAGGGCGTTTAGGCGCTGGTAACTTATTTGTTAGTATGGCTAAGCATAAAATAGTCATAAACAACATTGAGTTTGCGCCGGCTTGTAAAGAGTAATCGACTGTCGAATGCAGCAACATATCTATAATTGCAATAGCACAACCAAAAGCAACGCCCTGAAAAAGCGCTGTCTTACGCTTTCGCATAGTCGTAATACATAACCACAAACAATAGAGTATAAGTGAGCCCAGTGCGGCTGTAGCAGGTATACCCAGCTCTACCGCAAACTGCACGTAATCGTTATGGGCATTATCGTAGTAACCCGAATAAGGCTCAGACTGATACGCCGGAAACGCAGTGTAAAATGTACCACCACCTGAGCCCAATAATGGCTTATCTAAAATAAGGGGTATTGAGTCACGTACAACTTCGTCACGGGTTTCTGAATATAAGCTAGTTTCGCTGATACGCTGTTTAACTTTTTCTACATCAAATATAGCGCCAATAATAATTAAATCAATAATAAAAAAACTAACTATAAGTAATTTAAAAGACTTAGGCTTTTGTTTGTAAATAAAAAACGCGAGTAAGCTAACAACCATAAGTGCAATAAAAAAAGCGGAGTTACCCATGCGGCTTCGAGTTAAAATAAGGGCAACAATGATAATAATTAACGAAATACGTAATACTATTTTTGAGCTTAAAAGTATTTCTGCCCAGGCTCGCATGGTTTGCTCAAAGGTCTGTTTATAATCACTATTATTTCTTTTTAACTCGCTGATCAAAACACCAATACCTAAACATAAGCATAAAGCTAAAAAGTTTGCTAAAAAGTTGGAATATGTAAATGTTCCAATTGCACGATCAGTATGTATGTAGCTAAAAAAAGGGCTAACAATATCGGGTGACAAGTTTAAGTAACCGGCATATAAGGCTTGGAATACACCCGCAAAAATAATGGCATAAATTAGTTTTTTGATCAGAAGAGTATTACTGCAGTAAATAAATATTAACCAGCAAAGTAGTATCATAAAGCCAGTTTTAAGAAGCATCTGCTTTGTTTGAAAAGCATCTACACTGGTGCCTAATAACTGTATGCCACACACCAATACAACGACGCCAAGTGCACTAAATAAAGGCCAAGAATATAATGGAGGATAAAGCGCTTGCTTATCGTTTATAACACTATTAATTAAGTGAGTGAAAAACGTAGCAGCAATTAAAATACCCATAGCTAAAATAGCCCAAGGCCTATAACTACCTAAAGGAAGGGGCAATAAAAACAGTATGGCGCAGATACAAAAGAATATGAAACGATTCAAAATAAACTCAAAAGCAAAAACGCAGCCCAAAGCTGCGTTTATATTATTACTTAAGTAACGGTTAGTTACCGACTTCAGAAATCCCAGTATCACCACCGGTACCGCCAGCACCTGGGGGCGTTGGAAGAGTTGGTAAGCTTACAACAGGAGGAGCTACCTGACCTGGGGCAGGGCCCGCCGCAGTAGCTTCAGAAGCAATAGTGGCATCAATACCAGCAGTAATTGCAGCAAGCGTTATTGTATCCGAATCAAATCCAGCGGTGGAAAGAGCAGCTAAAAAATCTGAAATTAACGGGCTGTCTGCACCAAAACTAGCAACAACAGCATTAATCATCGCGTCAATATCGGAAGCACCACAAGCACCATTAAGTAGTTTTTCGTCAAGCTCTACTTTTTCTTTATTTTTACAAATACGTTTAATAGCTTCGACTAATTCTTCTCGCAGTTGCTCAGGTGTTGTATCAACCGTCACATTGTTTAATATAGCAAGTATACTATTTATGCTGGTTTCTTGAACGACTGTATCATTATCTGTTTGTGCATAGGCTGGTAAAGCAGTAAGTGCATATGCACTGGCAACTAAAGCAGCTAAAATTAATTTTTTCATTTCTCATCCCTTGATTGAGTACTAATTACAAAATTTTAGCGCATCGGTGCAAAAAGTAAACTCTTTATTTACGCCATTATCATTAGATTTAATGATTTTTGAAGGTGGCATAATTAAATTACCTTGTACACCATCACACCCCAAGCTTTCAAGTACTTTTAAAGTCTCAGGTTTTTCAATTAAACATGTTAAAACCTTAATCCCAAAACCATGACAAATATTATTAACGGTTTGAATAAAAAACTGGCTCTGAGTATTTGTAATTAAATCTTGTATATAACTGCCGTCAATTTTCACATATTCAACATCAAGGCCCTGTAAATACCTAAACGAAGTTAAACTAGTGCCAAAGTGTTCAATACATACATTAATACCAATATCTTTTATTGCATCTATATGTAATGAAGCGACATGCACATTATAAAGTAAGCTAATCTCATGTAATTCAAAAATCAGATTTGTTTTAATAACTGGTTTTGAGTGTGCATAAATAGTTAGCCATTGAATAAAACCACTTGAATACAACGAAGCCTTACTTATGTTTAGCGCAAATATATCGTCAGGGTATTGCTCTTTAATATCAACAAAACTGCGTATGATTTTTTTATCAAGTTCTTCGGTTAGATTCAACTTTTCAGCCATGGCGAATAAATGACCATTATTTACTTTCTCACCTTCATGCGTAAAGTGAGCAAACACCTCAAAGTAACACTGTTTGTCATTAGAGTTTGCTTGCTTAACAGGTTGAACTGAAAAACTAACTTCGCCAGAATTAATAATGGATTTAATAAGTGCACGCCATTGGTTTACGCTTAATAAAGTATCTTTATCGATTTTATTAACGTTAGTGCCTTCACCAATCGTGCATCCAGTATCTAGTGAAGATAAAACGCCCCCCATAGAAGAGCCATTATCAACTTGAAAAAGTGCTAAATTAGCAAATCCATTAATGTGTAAGTTATTTTCTTTTTGGGCAAACGCATCGGTTAACTTTATACAGGCTTTATTTACAAATAATGTGTCAAAAGGAGCGAGTACAATAAAAGTACTTCCGTTTAACCTAAAAACTTTTGTGTTTGATAAGTCAGTAACGAGAGTTTTAAGTATCGCGGCCGCATCAAGTACGTGTTCGTCACCATCTTGGTAGCTTACGGCTTGGTTTATATTAGCCAACGAGGGCAGTGTAAGCATTATCGCCGTAATTGGTGTGTCTTCGCTAATAGTTCCAACAACAGAATTAAAGTGATTCTCAAAAGATTTTCGATTGCCAAAGCCAGTTAGTGAGTCTATATAGACCTCTTCGGTAAGCGCTTGGGTTTGTTTTGTTAAAGAATCAAATGTACTTTGCAAATTGATAACCATATTATTTATGGCTTGGGTTACGGTGCGTAGTTCACGAGCTACTGGTATTTCTTTATTTAATGTAAAGCGTTTACGGGTGACTAAAGTAGCTTGGTTTTCTACTGCTTTTAAAGGCCTAAATACAGCACGTAAAATTAAAAACGCAATTGCCAGTGAAGCTGCTAACAATAAAAATGAGCTATATAAACTACGTTGAGTATGTTGCCACAAAGTAAGGTAGGACTGCCCAGTATGGCTAGTAACTTCAAGTGTTCCCGCCATCATCCAACCATTGTTTATTTCTGAGTGCATAGTCGGAGCGGTTAGCTCACATAAATTAATAAACCAATTAGGGACCGACTCCACACTTTTCGGGTTTTTTAACTCAAACACCATATTATTATGTACATCGGTAAATTTAATTTGATTGTAATAACCCGAGTCAAAAATTGCGGTTGCCATAGTTTGAGCAATCATTAGGCTGTCTTCGTCTAGGTAAGGCGAAATAGAAAGCCCTAAACTTGTTGCAGTATCTTGCGCATGGCTACCCATCTGGGTTTGCAAATATTGGCGAGTGGTATCAACATCGGAGACCACGCGAACAAAAAGCGAAATAACTGATATTAAAATAATAAGGCCATACACTTGGGTTTTTAAACTTAATCCATTTTTAAAAATTCGAGACATAACTCGGTGTTCCTTTATTACTTTTGGCAGGCGCAAGCTCACCTTGTTCAATTCTTTCTAGCATCGTGTTCCAGGCCGACACACCACGGCTATTTTTTACTTTGTTACCTAACCCTTTTGATTTGGCTAACCACAAACCTTGGCCATTAAAACTGTATATAGGTTTTAAATCGCCCCGATTACTAGCAGGCACTAATTTTGTATTAAAATTATCAAGCACCAGCGGTATTTGGTTAGGTTGTTCAAAGTATATAAGCACCATGTGAGGTTGATTAACCGTACGCTGGCGTACATACATAAAGCGTATTTTATCTTCGGGGATACCTAAAGCGATTAAAGTAAAATATTTAGCAATAACATAATCTTCACAGTCACCCATGCCCACACCTAAGCTTTCTAGTGGAGTGGCCCAGTAATCTTTTTTTTGCCAAAGTTCGTCATCGGTTTTGTACTTTATATGCTTATTAAAAAAATCATTAACTAAATGAATTTTTTGCCATTCGCTTTTGTCGGCAGAGTCATCTATAAAACTCAGCCACGTTTTTATTCGTTGGTGGCCTGCATCGCCGTAAAACTGTTTGGCACGGGTAATTATATCGCTATTACGCAAATGTAAAAGCATGTCTTGTGCACAAGCAAAAAAAGACACTAATATAATTATGCAAATTCCTACGCGCACAAATCCCATCCCTTAAAAGTTAACAGCACTATTATATTCCCATTGAAAGTAAATTGATAGATTACAAAAAAGGCAAAAATAACCAGTTAACAAAAAATTAACCTAAAACAATCAAAAAGGCTGCTTTTTATATTGAGCGATTATATGTGTTGTGTATAATAGCCGCCCATATGGTTAGTAGTGCTTAAAACTCGCTATTCGCAGCGACATTTATAAACAGCTACGTTATAACCAAAAGTAACTATAAAAGGAATTGAAGTGAAAGTATTAAAAGCAGTCTTGCCTGTTGCAGGCTTGGGTACCCGTATGTTACCAGCTACCAAAGCAACACCAAAGGAAATGCTTCCACTAGTCGACAAACCTCTCATTCAATATGTTGTAAACGAAGCTGTAAAAGCTGGTATTAAAGAAATTGTATTGGTTACCCATGCCTCTAAAAACGCGATAGAAAATCATTTTGATACTAGCTTTGAACTAGAAGCCACTCTAGAGGCCCGTGTAAAACGCAGTTTGCTAGAAGAAGTTCGTTCAATAATCCCAAGAGATGTAAGCATTATATCGGTTCGTCAATCGGCGCCGTTAGGCTTAGGCCACGCAATACTTGAAACTCGTCCAATCATTGGCAATAACCCTTTTGCTATTTTATTGCCCGATGTAATTATCGATCAATATAAGTCAAACCTAAAGGTTGATAATCTTGCGCAAATGATCGCCCAATTTGAACGAACTCAACATAATCAAATTATGGTTGAGCCTGTCCCACAGGACGAAGTGCACAACTATGGTGTGGTTGATTTAGCAGGTAAAAAAATCCAGCCTGGTGAAAATGCAGCCATTACCAACATGGTTGAAAAACCAAATAATGACGAAGCGCCAAGCAATTTAGCAATAACAGGGCGTTATGTTGTTTCGCCTGCTATTTGGGACTTGCTCGAATATACCCCTCCCGGTGCTGGCGGCGAAATACAATTAACAGATGCATTACTACAGTTACGTCATCTTGAAACAATTGAAGCGTATCATTTAAAAGGTAAGTCTCATGACTGCGGCTCAAAACTAGGCTATATGCTCGCAAACGTAGAGTATGCAATGCAATCAAGCCTAATGGGTGAAGAATTTACCAAGCGCGTTAAGCAATTAATGGCAAATGCATAAAGTTATGCAAAATCGGTTAGTAAAAAATTAAGGGAAATCATGGCTATTAAAGTATTAAGTATTTTTGGTACGCGACCTGAAGCAATAAAAATGGCGCCGCTAGTTAAAGCGCTAAATGAAGCAGACGGTATTGATGCAAAAGTATGTGTTACTGCTCAGCATCGTGAAATGCTTGACCAAGTTTTAGACCTTTTTGAAATTGTACCAGAGTACGATTTGAACATTATGAAACCGGGTCAAAGCTTATACGATGTAACAACAAATATTTTGTTAGGTCTAAAACCTATTCTTGAAGAGTTTAAACCAGATTTAGTGCTTGTTCATGGCGATACCAGCACTACTTTATCTGCAAGTTTAGCGGCGTTTTATCAGCAAATTCCAGTGGGGCACGTAGAAGCAGGTTTACGCACAGGCAACTTAAGTTCACCATGGCCAGAAGAGGGTAACCGCAAGCTTACTGGTGCTATTACAAAGCTGCATTTTGCACCAACGCAAACATCGCAGCAAAACTTACTCAATGAAGCGGTAAGTGCTGACGATATCGTAATTACTGGTAACACCGTTATTGACGCATTATTACAAGTGGTTGATAAAGTAAAAACCGACAGTGCTTTAATTTCAACTCTAAAAGCTAAATTTCCAGAACTCGATGAAACTAAAAAGCTTATTTTAGTTACAGGGCACCGCCGTGAGAGCTTTGGTGGCGGTTTTGAGCGAATTTGTGAGGCATTGGTAGAAATTGCAACTGCCCACCCAGATACACAAATTTTATACCCAATGCATTTAAATCCTAATGTACGCGAACCAGTAAATCGCATATTAAAAAATGTTGATAATGTGCATTTAATCGAGCCGCAAGACTACCTACCATTTGTGTACTTAATGAATCAAGCTCACATAATCGTAACCGACTCAGGTGGTGTTCAAGAAGAAGCGCCAAGCCTAGGTAAACCTGTACTTGTTATGCGTGACACCACAGAACGCCCAGAAGCGGTAGAAGCAGGTACAGTTAAACTAGTAGGTACAGATAAAGCTCGCATAGTGAATGAAGTTAATAACTTACTCACTAACGCTCAAGAATATCAGTCAATGAGCCGTGCACATAACCCTTATGGTGATGGTAAAGCGTGTGAACGCATTGTGGCTAAAATTAAGCAACACTTTAAAGATTAAAATAAAGTTTAAAACTTTTTCAAGGATTTAGTAATGACAATTAAAACAGTTTCAGTTGTTGGTTTAGGCTACATAGGTTTACCAACTGCGGCGGTTATTGCATCGCGCGGTATGAAAGTAATTGGTTTAGACGTAAGCGAAAAAGCAGTTAATACCATTAATGCCGGTGAAATACACATAGTAGAGCCTGATCTTGACATAATAGTTCGTGGCGTAGTATCTACTGGTAACTTAAGAGCGACTACAACGCCAGAAAAAGCCGACGCGTTTATGGTAGCTGTACCTACACCATTTATTCACAGCGAAAGTGGTAACCACAGTGCAGACTTAAGCTATATTGAATCGGCTGCAAAAATGATTGCCCCAGTGCTTGAAAAAGGTAACTTAGTTATTTTAGAGAGCACCTCACCTGTAGGTGCAACAGAGCAACTAGCCGCTTGGTTAAGTGAAGCGCGCCCTGACTTAACGTTTCCACAAGATAAAGGTGATGCCGCCGACATTAACATTGCGCATTGCCCAGAACGTGTATTACCAGGTTATGTATTACAAGAGCTTGTATCAAACGACCGCGTTATAGGTGGTATGAGCAAAGCATGTAGCGAAAAAGCGGTTAAGTTATACGAAACTTTCGTGCGCGGCGAGTGTATTATTACCAATGCCCGTACCGCTGAAATGGCTAAGTTAACCGAAAACTCATTTCGCGATGTAAACATTGCCTTTGCCAATGAATTGTCGGTCATTTGTGACAAATTAAAAATTAATGTATGGGAGCTTATTAAGCTTGCTAACCGTCATCCGCGTGTAAATATTTTAAACCCAGGCCCAGGTGTTGGTGGCCATTGTATTGCGGTTGACCCTTGGTTTATTGTTGCAAGCTGCCCAGACGAAGCAAAAATAATTAAACAAGCGCGCTTAACTAACGACGCAAAACCATTTTACGTAATTGAAAAAGTAGCAAAAGCCGCTGATGAATTTAAACGTCCAGTAATTGCATGTTTAGGCCTTTCATTTAAAGCCGATATTGACGATCTTCGTGAGAGCCCGGCATTAAATATTGTTGAAGAATTAGCAGCAAAAAATATTGGTGAAATACTTGCGGTAGAGCCAAACATTTCAGAGCTACCAGCCAACCTTGCAGATAAAAATGTTAGCTTAGTATCACTTGAAAGCGCACTGGAGCAAGCAAATGTCGTTGTAGTATTAGTTGATCATAAACAATTTAAAGCTGCAGATAAAACAGAGTTTGCATCAAAAGTTGTTATTGATACTCGCGGTATTCTTTAAAGTTTTTACATTAACAAAGAGTTTTGAATGTATATTAATAAGAACATCAATAATGCCTAAAAAACATATCGCTTTAATTATGCCCCTTTCTACCTATGACTGGGGTAGTGTAAATTGTGGTGGAATAGACAGTGTTTGCCAAATGCTTGCGGAATATATGGTTAACCATGATGACGCTAATTTTAGGTTTACCATTATTGGGCTAGATCCACAAAGTAAAACGCCTTTCACAGGGAATGTTATTCATTTATCGGATAATGTTGATTTTATTTGGCTGCCTGCATCAAGCAAGCAATCAAAATTTAAAATCCCTGGCATTATTTGGCAAAATTGGCATGTTCGTAAGTTATTAAAAACTTTGAACCCTGATTTAGTGCATACTCATCTTTGGAGTTTTTTAATAGGGAGTGGTTTTAAAGGTAAAACATTAGTTACTGTTCATAGCTATAAAAAAATAGCTCGGCGTAATGTGGGGTTGGTTAATAACTTTTTATATGAAAAAGCAATACCACGGTTAATAAAGAAACGAAATGATAATGTTGTTGTTGTTGGCAAACAGCTACAAAGTGCAATTGCTGCAGATGGGTTTAAATCTTTAGTAGTTCATAACCCAATAGATCAAGAATACTTTGAAGCTAATTACGTCAAACATCAACGAAAAGAAATAAAACTAGTTACTTGTGCGTTATTAACACCAAGGAAAAAAATTGAAGACTCCATTGCTTTACTGGCTAAGTTAGTAAATGGTGGTTTTGATTCTTCATTAACTATAATTGGCCCTGCCGCAGATAAAGAATATACAGAGCAGTTAAAAAAACAGATAACTTCTTTAGGCCTAGAAAAAAATGTTTCTTTTTTAGGTAAGTTAAATAAAACCCAAATTGTTCAACAATATCTTAATGCTGACTTAGGTGTATTTACTTCTAGTGAAGAGACCTTCGGCTTAGTACCTCTAGAAATGTTAGCAGTTGGATTGCCTCTAATAACAACTGAGGTTGGAATACTTGAAGATGAGAAAACTTTTTTTGATAAAATGGGTGTTTTATACCTATCTGATACGATAACCCCTAACCGTATCAAAAATTTAATTGCTAATCATAATGTTAATGAGTCTAAAAGTGAACTTGAAGTAAAATTTAATATTGCATCTGTTTTCGCGCAATATATTGATTTATATCAAAAGTGTAGTGAAAAAAATAATGATTAGCTCGTTACTTAAATATGCCCCAGTACAAATATTTGCTGCAATTAGTGTTTTTGCATTAATTAGTATTCATACCAAGTTATTAACTACAACAGAATACGGAATGTTGGCATTAATGCTATTAACTGTTGAAGTTGTAAGGGCGGTAGCTGCGCAGTGGATTAACTCTAGCATGCTGCGTTTACTTCCTAGTAAAAAAACAGACGAACATAATAATTTTGCAGCGATTGCCAGCTCAATTATTTTTTGCTGCACATTGCCAGCTTTAGCATTAGTTAGCGTGGGGTTATATTTAACAGGTTTATTAACATTATCTACGTTTTTAGCTACCTTTTTAGTTTTTTTAACTAAAGCTCTCTATCAGTTCTATCTTGAATTAGCCCGTATAATGGAGCGTTTAAACCAATATAGAATTGCCGTACTTACTCAATCTATTATGGCTATAGTAATTACAGGCAGCTTGCTAGCGTACTCTCCTAATATCCTTTCTGCGTTATCAGCCCTTGCTTTGAGCTACATAGCTGCAGGTTTAGTTGTTTTTAAACCGCTTAAAATCAGTATTAATAAACTTAAAACTGCAGATGCTCAGGCTATTTTCTCTTATGGCTTACCTCTTATGGCCAGTGGCTTAGTTGCAGCAATATCAAGTAGATTGGACCGCTACTTCATTGCAGATAAATTAGATTTAGCACAAACAGGTATTTATGCTGCTATATCAAATATTTTATTAGGAATAGGTGCACTTATTTTTATGGTTGTAGCCTTACCAAGTTATCCTGAATTAACAAAAAAAATTAACGATAAAGCCGCTTTGTACAAAGCGCATGGTGAATATTTAACTTTGTTATGTTTAATTTCAATGCCCGCTTTAGTTGGGTTTTGTATTTTAGCAGAGCCGATAATGCACTTATTACTTAGTGAGGAATATTTATCTCAAGGTTCTACTATTATTTATATTCTATGTGCGGGGGTGTTTGTTGTAAATTTAAAAGCCCATTATATAGATCATGGGTTACAGTTTTCTTTAAATACTAAATACCTGCCAAAAATCAGTGTTTTTTCTTTAGTAGTTAACCTTTCTTTACTACTTACTTTAATACCACTTTATGGTTTAGTAGGTGCAGCCAGTGCTTTTTTGATCACAAGCCTTACCTCATTTAGTGTTGCATTATGTTTGTCTATTAAAAAAGGGTATAAATACGCTGTACCGTTGCAGGTATATAAAATTATATTTTCAACTGTGTGTATGGCCATATTCCTGCCAGAATTACGAGTTCATCACTTTGTGATAATTAATATACCCATCGTCAATATTATTATTGATATCGTTATTGGTGTGAGCATTTTCTCATGTGTGCTTGCCTTACTAAATTATAAAAAATGTAAAGCATGGGTAATAAATAAATGAAAAGTGAAAATATATATAAAGTATTGGTGTTCACTTTTTTGACGGCCTTTATTTTTGGCGGCTATTTACTAGAAAACTTAGGTATAAAATACGTATCAGAAGGCGGAAATCCGTTAGTTAAAATACATATTTCAACGTACATATTAATGCTAACCGTTGCTATTTTTACGCTTAGAAGAGGTATTAATGTGCCTTTAACCAGCCTAAAAGAGCTTAGAGCATCATGGCTAATAAGTTTTTTATGTATTGTACTTGTTATATTTTACGGCTTAATTAGATTTGGTACGTCGGGGATGGCTTACTTGGTTGATACTATGGTAGCCCCGCTCTTGGCTATTTATTTATTGAGTCAGTTGAGTACTACACATAAAAACAGACTATTAACGTTACTCGCATACTTATTATTCATAAACTCTTTAATTGCGATTTTAGAATTTATGCTTGGTAATACATTAATGTCAGCTCAGTTCTCAAGTTTTAGTCACTTTAGATCAACGGCTCTGTTAACTCATCCGCTTAATAATGCATTAATTACGGCAGCACTAGCACCGATATTAATGAGCTACACAAGAATCCCTTATTTAATCTACTTTACTGTAGTTACGTTGGCACTGTTCGCTTTTGGTGGGCGAGCTGCAACGGGCATATTCATGCTAGGTGTATTTATTTTAATAGCACCTAAGATACCTGCATTTATAGCAGCAGGAGTTCGTGTTTCAAAAATGCGCTTTGCGGTAATACAAGCGCTCGCTTTTTTTGCGTCTATTTTTACTGTGTCGGTTATAGTGTTGTCTCCCATCGGTGCCCGCATACTAAGTAAGCTGCATATAGATGGCAGTGCTCAAGCGCGATTTGATGTTTTTTTAATTCTTGAACAATTAAGCCCAAATGAATGGCTTTTTGGGGCCTCACAAACTTTATTAGACAATATCGCTTTTTATATTCAAATAGACGTTATAGAGAATTACATAATAGGCTGGATTATTAGTTTTGGTATCATATGTACAATTTTATTATTTTTAAGTTGCTATAAATTACCACTTAAAATTGCATTGGGTAAAAACAGAAATGCAGCACTAGTCGCTTTGGTTGTTTTCATTTTAGTATCTCTGACTAACAACGCTTTAACGACTAAAACTCCAGCCTTATTTTTTTTAATTAGTACAATGTACCTTAGCAGCTATAAAAGGGGTAGAAGGTGAAGCTTTATAATATCGGCAATTGCTTACATAGGTACAAAGTACCTTTACTTCCAAAAATTATAAATTTTTTAATCCGCTTGATTCATAATTCGGCTGTTTTTTCTGAAACTGCTATTGGTAAAAATACAATTTTTGCTTATGGAGGTATCGGTGTAGTTATTCATAAAAGAGCAAAGATAGGTGCTAATTGTATTATTGGATCAAATGTTACGATTGGCGGTAAATCTAAATCATTAAATGTTCCGAATATTGGAGATAATTGCTTTATTGCAACTGGTGCGAAGATTTTAGGTGACGTTAAGATTGGCAATAATTGCGTTATCGGTGCAAATAGTGTTGTAGTTTCTGATATTCCTGATAACAGCGTAGTAGCAGGTATTCCAGGAAAAGTAATTAAGTCAGGTATTAATCCAAAGGATTATTATTAATGTTTACAAGTAAAGTATATAAAAAAAGCCCAACTTTAATTCAAAATATTTTATTGAGCGCGCGTGCATTAGCAAGAAAAAAGCTTAGAGAAAACAATAAATGTGAACAATATACTCAAACACTAATTGCCCATGAGTATGACTCTGAGCTTTTAGGTAAATACCATGATAAAACGCTGAATAAAACTATTAAGCAAGCACGAAATACCGTTGAATATTATAAAAGTTATGAGCTTAATTTAAAAACGTTTCCTTTTATTGATAAGTTGGAAGTGAATAGAAATAAGGATAAGTTTTTATCGTCCAAAAAGTCAGGCGCGGTTATTAAAGGTGCAACAAGTGGCACAACAGGCGCGCCTTTAGTTATTCCACAAGATATGCAATCGGTCATAACTGAGCAAGCTTTTATTAATAGAGGTTTAGCTTGGGCTGGATTTAAAGAGGGTGATAAGCGAGCATGGATCAGGGGTGATATGATTGTACCACTCGAACAAAAAAAGGCGCCATTTTGGCGTTACTCCTATTTCGAAAATATGATTATGCTTTCGTCCTTTCATATGGCGCCTGCTAACTTGCAATCATACATAGATACAATGGTTAGTTTTGGTGTACAAGTTATTCAAGCCTACCCCTCTTCTATAGCCACGTTAGCTAAATACTTAGAAGTGAATAATCAATATTATCCAGGAGATTTAAAGTCGATTGTTACCTCATCAGAGTCTTTATCAAAAGAAGACAAGCACCTAATTGAAACACGTTTTAAATGCACTGTTTTTGATTGGTATGGATTATTTGAGCGTGTAGCTGCCATTGCCAGTTGTGAGCATGGGCGATATCACATATTAACAGACTACGCTCATGTAGAATTATTGCCTGCAGGGAAAACTGAGTCAGGCCAGCAACGTGCTGAAATTGTAGGTACCAATTTTAATAATTCCCTTTATCCATTAATACGTTATAAAACGGGCGACCATGTTGTATTGTCTGATGAGCCGAACTGCCCGTGTGGTCGTGCTTTTCCAATTGTTGATTCTATAGAGGGTAGAACAGGAGATTACCTAATTGCTGAGGATGGACAAAAAGTACATATATTAAATCATATTCCTAAAGGTGTAAGTGGGTTGTTAGGTACTCAGTTTATACAAAAGGAACATATGAAAATTGAAGTGTTAGTTACTTGTAATAGTGACTTTACAACTGAACAAAAGTCTAAACTAATAGATAATACAAAAGAGCGGTTAGGCAATAAAATGGAAGTCATTATTACAATAGTTGATGATTTAATAAGAACTAAAAATGGCAAAATGAAACAAGCTATTTGTGATCTATAAAGGTATTAAAGTGGGTTACTTTACAGTGTTTAAGCATAAGCTCATAGAAAAAGTCAGATGTTTATATTTAATGAACTTTAATTATAGATATAAAGATAATATGCAGCGGTATAAATTATCAAAAAATAAGAAAAATAAAGCATTAATTAAAGCTGAGATTAAACAGTTAAAAAATTATTGGGGGTGCTATCCTCTTCAATACTTTAATCATGACTTTTACTCTAAAGATTGCACACTTAGTATGGAGGAAATGAGACAATTTATTCCGAGTTATTATTTTTACCGAATAATATTTCCACAATACGATGATTCGAAAAATTTGCTTAATATCGTTGAAGACAAAATAGTTATGGATATTTTATTTAAAGGTATGGATTTTCCTAGATCTAATGTAATTGTTAAAAAAAGTTCTAGTTACCTTTTTAATTCACTAGGGAAGATTTTGACTTTTCAAACTTTTGAAGAACTTTTGAAAAAGAGTGTTTGTAATAAATTATTTATTAAGCCTGCTAATGGGCGAGGTGGAAATGGAATTTTAGTTGCTAAAAAGCAAGGTAACATTTTTTATATTAAAGATGATGAATTTAATTATAACTATCTTAGTAAACTTCAAGGCGATTATGTGATTGAGGAGGCCATAATTCAACATGATGAAATCACAGCTGTATATCCACATAGTGTCAATACTCTCAGAGTAATAACAAAAAGGGATACAGCTGGTTTAATTGAAATTGTTGCGGTGACTCTTCGAATGGGTTCAAAAGGCCGTGAGATTGATAATACTTCTGCTGGCGGGTTAGTGATAGGTATTAACATTGTCGACGGCTGCTCGTTAAAAAAATATGCAACTCACGAATATGGTTTAGAAAAGTTTTACGAGCACCCTGATTCTGGTTATAAATTTGAACAGTTAAAAATTCCAAACTGGCTTGAAAATAAAAAGAAGCTTATTGAACTTGCTAACAAAAATATAATTATGAATCTAGTTGGTTGGGATATTGCTCTTACAAATGATGGTATTTTGGTTATCGAGATTAACACCTTATTTGGTATTGACGGCTTACAATCTGCCCTTGGGGGATTAGAAAATAAATTTTCTGAAAATAAAACACTTAAAATATAAGGGATTAAAATTGAAGAGTAATGTACTGGTAATTAGTGTTTCAAACAAAGGTGCTGGTGGAGTTGCTAGTGTGGTTAGTACCTTCATGGAAAGTGAGTATTTAAATTCTAAGTATAAAATTAGCTATTTTTTTACTAATAAGCCTGGCAATAATTTTATAAAGCTTTTTAGTACAATCTGCGCTTTTGTAATATTTCCTTTTTTACTCATTTTTAATAATTATAAAGTTGCCCATATTCATGGGGGAAGTGTACTACGTAAAAGTTATTATGCGCTTTGGTTGAAGCTATTTAGAATACCAACAATTTATCAAAACCATGCAGCAAATCTAGATTCGTATTATAAGAATGCAGATGGTTTTAAAAAAACGTATTTAGATTATGTATTTAATCTTTATGACCTGAGGTTATGTTTAGGTAGTTATTGGGAAAATACCTTAAATGAAGTCATGGATAAAAAATGGAATGTATTATATAACCCTGTTCCCGAGTTACAATTAAACAAATCAACTTACGATACATGCAATTTTACGTTTATGGGTGAGCTTAGTGAGCGTAAAGGCATTAAAGATTTAATACATGCTTTTGCTAAGTCTGAAAACAAAAATGCACGTTTACTTGTCGCAGGAAATGGCGATGTTGATAGTTTAGTTACATTATGTAACGGGCTTGGTATTTCTGAAAAAGTAGAGTTTTTAGGTTGGATAAACAAAGAACAAAAACTTGATTTGTTGGCTCGAACTGATGTTGTTGTGCTGCCAAGTTATGCTGAGGGATTACCAATGAGTATTCTTGAGGCTATGTCTGTTGGTTTACCTGTTATCACGACTCCTGTAGGTGCTGTAGAAGATGCCATTACACATAATGAACATGGTTTGTTAGTAAAGCCTGGTAATGTTGATCAAATTTCTAGTGCCTTAAGTGAGCTTGCCCAGAGTTCAGATAAACGAACTCAATTAGGTGAGGCTGCAAAAGTTAAATTTTTAAAGTGCTTTAAGGATGATGTTGTGGCTAAAACCTTATCAGATTATTATCAGCAACTAATTACTAAGGCCGAAAAATGAGCAGTCAGCTTGATCTAATAACAAGGAAAATGTTTAACAAAGCAAAAAGTAATAGTTATGCAGGCCAAGATCCGTTTGATGGGCTCAATAGTAAGTTATTTGAATTATTTCCAAGGTTTAAGCAAGGCATTGTAGGGCTTGCTTGGATTCAGCTTCATAAACGTTTAGCAATTAATTTGCGACCATTATGCGCTGTGCCCAAAAAGCGCAACCCTAAGGGTATTGGGTTATTTATTTTAGGTTTATTGGAAGACTATAAAGCAACCAATGAGCAAACTTATTTAAATGAAGCGATAAAGCTGGCTGATTGGTTATTGACCCAGCAAAGTGATAAATCTATTTGGCAGCATAGCTGTTGGGGTTACCACTTTGACTGGAATGCCCGTGCGTTTTTTGTACCAAAAGGTAAGCCAAATGTAATTACTACTATATATGTAGCACAGGCTTTATATGCGTTAAGTGAAATCACCAAAGACAAAAAACACTCAGAACCTGCAATTGATAGTGCGCATTTTATTGTAAAAACATTATATAAAGAATGTGATGGTAGGCAGTTTTTTGGTTACATACCGGGTGAAACTGCATTTGTACATAATGCCAGTCTTTGGGGCGCTGCATGGGTTGCAAAGGTTGCTGTACTAACTAATAACCAACATTACAAACAGCTTGCTTTAAATGCTGCAAGGCAGTCTGTAAGTGAACAGGGAGTCGATGGTTCATGGGTATATGGTGCTCGCCATCATCACCAGTTTATTGATGGCTTTCATACCGGTTATAATCTAGAAGCGTTGCGCTTACTGAGCGATGAATTGCAAACGGATGAGTTTGAGGATGCAATTGCAAAAGGCCTTACTTATTATAAAACGCATTTGTTTGAGCAAGATGGCACCGCAAAATATTACAACAACAATCGTTACCCACTCGATATGCATAGTGTGTCGCAGGCTGTTTTTACGTTATTAAAAGTAGGTAAAACGCCAGATGACTTTATAATGGCCGAAAAAGTAATAAATCGCGCTATTCAGACCCTATATATGCCTAAAAAGCAGCGTTTTATTTATCAAAAAAATAAGTATTTTACCAATAAGGTTGACTATGTGCGTTGGACACAGGCATGGGTATATTATTCGTTTGCTTATTTTAATCGACAAAAAATGAATAGCACCAAAAATGCAGTTATTGAACAACTTTAAAAACGGACTCAACAATGAAACGTATTGAATTTTTAAAAGCACCCATGGATATTGCCACTATGCAAGAGACGGTGTCTTTTATCGAAAACAGAATTGAGCAAAAGCAATTTTTACAGCATGTTGTGGTTAATGTAGCCAAAATAGTTAATATGCAAAAAGATCCTGTTTTAGCTGAGTCGGTTAAAGCGTGTGAGGTAATTAATATTGATGGTATGGGTGTAGTATTCGGTGCGCGTTTTTTAGGGCACGATGTGCCAGAGCGTGTAGCAGGAGTTGACTTATTTCATGAATTATTAGCCATGAGTGCCAAGCGAGACTTTCCTGTGTTTTTGCTAGGTGCCACCGATGAGGTAGTTAGCAAAACAGTAAGTAAAGTTAAAGCACAGAACCCAAATTTAAACATAGCAGGTTATAACGATGGCTACTTTTGGGATGATGAAGAAGCCGTGGTCACTAAAATACGCGAATCGGGCGCTAAGTTATTATTTGTTGCGATTACCTCTCCTAAAAAAGAAAACTTTATTAATAAATGGCAAGACAAACTCGGTGTAGACTTTGTTATGGGAGTAGGCGGTACGTTCGATGTTGTAGCAGGTAAAGTAAAGCGTGCACCACAGTGGATGCAAAAGGCCGGTTTAGAGTGGCTTTATAGGGTAATTCAAGAACCAGGCAGAATGTGGAAGCGATATTTAGAAACAAACACTAAATTTTTAATGCTTTTGCTAAGTGACAAATTTAAAAAAGGAAGTTGAAATGTTCAATGTTATAAATAAAAGTAGAGTTATTTATCTCTATAACGAGTTTTTTGTGAAGATGTTGCGTGACAAAGAAAGAAAATCATTTTTGCAGCAAATTAAAGAGCTTTATTTATTGGCAAAGGCAATAAAGTATTGGCCACATAATTATTTTAAATATGATGGTTATAAACAAAATAAAAGCTTGGATGAAGTTAAGCTATATTCAACTGGTTTACTTTTTGGTGGGTTCAGGAAAGATCATTTGAATGATGGTAGATATATGGTTTTTGCAGATGATAAATTTTTATTTCATAAGTTGATGGCCGATGCGGATATACCGACTGCAAAGCTAATCAATGTTATCTCCAATAATGCTTTTAAAAATGAGTATGTAGGACTCAATAGCCTTAATGCTGAAGTTATACTAGATGCTATTACAGCCGATGCAATAGTTATTAAGCCTGTAATTGACTCGTGCCAAGGAGCAGGAGTGAACGTTATCAATGTTAATGTTAATGCAATTAAAAAATTTGCAATGTCAGGAAAGACTTATAACTCAACAGAGTTACTTAAAAAACTATTCTCTGAATATTCTGGCAGTTATTTAATTGAAGAAAAAATACAACAGCATTCATTTAATCAGCGTTTATACTCTGAAGCTGTAAATACAATTAGAGTAGATTCACTGCTTGCAAAATCTGGCGAAGTAATTATTAATTCAGCTTATTTGCGAGTCGGAAGAAATGGCCGTAAGGTTGATAATTGGTCTGGTAAGCAAGGCGGAATAGGCATTAATGTTAATATTAAAAATGGTGTATTAAGCTCGCAAGGTATCGACTACTCTAAAAATTTATATACTGAACACCCTGATACCCATGTGTCTTTTTCTGGCCTTATAGTTCCTTACTGGGAAGAGATTATCAATATAGTCAAAGAGGCAGCTTTGCAGTTTCCAAATGTAAGATCATTAGGTTGGGATATTGTTTTAACCGAAAATGGCCCTTTAATATTGGAGGTTAATGGTGATTACGATATTTTGGCGCAGCAAACTTGTACGCAGGCCTTTGGAGAAAATAAAAAATTTTACGAAGAGTTAATTAGATATGCAAATGATACAAAATACTTTAAGCACTTTAAAGGCATGTCTAGCTGAATCTATCGAGCTTCTTTTATCTTGAAGTTTAATTTTTAATGGCGCAACACTAATCTCACTAATTCGTGTGCGCTTAATCTTTAAGCTTGAATAATGAAATGCATAAATTATATTGATACCATGAAGGCAATGGGAATTACACTAGTTGTACTTGGTCATGCAGCTTGGTTGAATGAAGATATATATACTTTAATATATTCATTTCATATGCCATTGTTCTTTTTTTTATCTGGTTATTTAGCATCATCCAAGCGAGAAGTAAAACAATCATTGATTAAACTATTCCAGCGTTTAATATTGCCATTTACTTTCTTTTTTCTTATTTCCTATTTATTTTGGCTACCATTGAACATTCTTGGTGATGGCCAAGCCAGTAAAATGCAATGGTTTGATCCTTTAAGTCGTTTAGTGACATCTAAGGCTGATAGTTTTCACATTAATGGGGTTCTTTGGTTTTTCCCTTGTTTAATCATTATTTCATTAGCTCAGATTGTATTTTTTCTGCATTGAAGCCAATATATAGTTTCGTAATCACTTCTGGGGTGCTTGTATTAATGCTATTAAGCAATGAGCTAATTTCGGAAAGGTGGTTTTGGTCTATAGATTCTGCTGTTATTGGTATGTTTTTTATCAATTAGGTGTTCTAGTTAAAAGAGTTAACCTTTTAAGCTATGCAGTATTTAACAATGAGTTTAAAACTTATTTGATTTTGTTATTTACCATTCCAATTTTTTGTTATTTAGCGCTATTAAATGGCCGTGTAGATATAAGAGAGTTAAAGTTTGGTGTTTTCCCTCTTTTGTTCCCCCTAATTGCTTGTTTAGGAATATTTATATTATTTTTGATTAGTAAAAAACTCAAACCTAGACCAATCTTCCAATGGCTGGCAATTTCTTCAATAGTGATATTTCCGCTTCATTTAATTGTTTTTAGGTTTTTACATAAAATCGAAGTTAAGATTATTCCTAATATTTGGTATTTGTTTGATTTTCTTCCTTATCTAAATACTTGTATAGCTATTTGTTGTTTGGTTTTTGTTTTTAGGTTCTTAAAATCTAAGACACCGAGACTTATTGGTTTATAAACTTGAATCAATCGAGAATTTTGAAAACAGTTGTTTTATTCCCATATCTTCACTTATAAAATAGCAAAATCATTTTTCTAGTTGATTCTCCTCACTCCCGCCCGTGTCGTTAACATTTACTTTACATTTGCTGGTTATTAAATCTTAATCCTTGTTTGTTTATGTAATTTTATTCTTTGTAAGTCATTGATTTTAATTTCCAGTCCCTTATTCAGGTTCAAAAGTTGGTACTTTCGTAGTGTTTTTTATTCCTTTTGATTTTATTTGTGTATATAATGTTCACCAAGCGATTGATGAATTAACTTTCATTAAACAAATGACTCAAACTTGGTGCCTATAATGCACTTTTCATTTTCGAGGGAAAAAATGACTAACTCATTACTTAAATTTAAAAAGATAAGTGCAGTGATCGCACTTTCTTTAGCCAGCTCTACAACACTGGCTGCAGACTTAGGCGTAGCCAATAATTTTTCAGCATTTGTTTTTGACGATTTTAAATCGCACTTTGGCCGCGCTGATGGTGCAATTGCCGCTGGCGAAATCGATCTTCAAGGCTACAGTGTGGGTTATACCCGCCCTTACAATCGCGATGAATACTATTTAATTAGTGAATCAAGCATAAAATTTAAATACGGCCGCCAATATGTAGGTAGCATGATTGCCGGTGGCGGTACTGACATTCATTGGGGTGTACGCTGGGGTATGGAATGGGGTTCTAAAATCCTTTCTAACCAAGATGAATCGGCGATGCCATTTAACTTTGATGAACAAGAAGAGTATTACAAAAGTTTAAGCGCCGAGTTAAACCAGTTAAACCAAACAGGTACAGTTTACCGTAAATGGGGTGGTTTATACCTTCAAGGTGACGGCAGCTCTGATAGACAAGTGTTTAATATTGATGGCCGTGATTTTGCCCGTGCTCATACCTTTAAAGTATGGGGTATACCAAGTGATGCAACTGTAATTTTTAATATTACAGGTGGTGCTGATTTACATGTGCGCGGAAAAGGTTTTTGGCATTTACGCCGCCACGCAAGTAAAACCGTATTTAACTTCCCTGATACGCAAAACCTTAATATTAAAGGTAACCGTTGGGAGGGTGTCATTCTTGCCCCTTACGCTGATATTAAAGGCGCTTACGGTACGGCTAAAATGCCAATTATTAGCCAAAGTTTTAAAGGCTCTATGGCATTGCTAGGTGGTGAATTCAATGGTGATTTACCATCAGTTGCTGAGCCTATCGCTCCATTTGCAATGCAGCAAAAATGGCAGTGGAACTCAAGTGAGTTTATGCCAGAGTACAACCAAGTTATGTCTACCCCTGTCGTTGCTCAATTAAATGATGATAATGGTGATGGTGTTATTAATAATAATGATGTTGCTGATGTTGTTGTGGTTACCTTTAGAAGAGGTAGTTATAACAATGGGGTAGTAAGAGCGTTAAGCGGTATTGATGGCAGCGAACTTTGGGATTACTCTCAGGGTGCTATCATGTCTGACGCATCGTACTCAGTTGCCGCAGCTGACTTTGACGGTAATGGTATAGTTGAAATTGTTGCTTCAAGTAGATTTGAAGATTTTGTATCTGTTATTGATAATAAAGGTGTAACAAAAAAACAGATAGCTAAAGTTAATTCTGGTTGGAAAACCGCAAGTGACATAGCCATTGCTGACATTGACAACGATGGCTCTTTGGAGTTTACACTTGGAGATGCTATTTATAATTACGATACTGGTTCTCTATTTAATGTAGATTGGTCACCAACGTATACAATTTTTGATTCTAATAACGATGGAGTTCAAGAAATTTTATCTAGAGGCCAATTATTAGATCAAAATGGCGCAATGCTTTGGTCATATTCTGGTCAGAGTGCAGCATGGTTTTCATCTATAGCTGATATTGATAATGACGGTCAGCCCGAAGTCGTTTTATCTATACCTTCAGGCTCTTCAACGCCAGAAAACAGCCGTATTGTAGCTTTAGAAGCGAATGGTAATGTTAAGTGGGAAGTTAATACTGACGCAAACTCAGGTGGTGGCGCGCAAGCAATATCTAATTTCTTAGGTGCTAATAATATAGGTATAGTACATGCTGGCTACAGCGCTGTTACCATGTATGATGAAAGTGGACAGCTCATTTGGGCTTTGCAAAACGATGATGAATGGAGTGGTAAAGTAGGTGTGAGTGCCTACGACTTTAATGGCGATGGTATTGATGAAGTAATTGTACAAGATCACTACAAAGTAAGAGTGTTAAATGGTGTTAATGGTGAAGTATTATCGACAGTTGCTAACTCATCAGGAACGCTTTGGGAATACCCAATTGTGGTTGACCTAGAGGGTGATGATAATGCTGAGCTGATTACTGTATCTAATAATTATGATAGTCGTTACAGTATTAACAATGGTGTCACTGTGTATGGTGCTGCTGATAATAGCAAGCCTTGGAAAAATGCAACCCGCATTTGGAACCAACACTCATATCATCAAACTAACATTAGCCAAGATGGTAAGGTACCAACCTATGAACTACCAAGTTGGTTAAATAACAATACTTATCGCTCTAGTACGCTTAAATAAAAAGTACTTTTAGCAAATAAAAAGCCAATTAAGTTTTAATTGGCTTTTTATTATTAAATAGTTGTTTAAAATAATTGGCAATTAATAATCATGTTGCATTTGAGGTTTTTTTGTCGAACTTACAGCAAGACCCAGCTATTAGAAGTTTACTAGAGCGAATGCCTAAAAACATTCAAACTACTTTTACTGATGAACAATTAGCGCATTTAAAAATAGCCATAGGTGCTAGGCAGTGGGGTAATCATGCTGTTGACTGCAGAGGCGTAGTTAAGTTTTTTAAATACCGTTATTACTATGTTTTTTTAGCGGGGCGAAACAGGCGCGAATTAAGCATAAAAGAGCAAAAAATAGCAAGGTTTACTCAAGCAATAATTTTAAGTTTGGTAGTCACGTTTACTATTTTATTTACCTTGCTGGTTTTATATTTAATTAAGTCAGCATTGGGAATTGATATATTTGATGGATATTCGTTTGGGGTTTGGAGTTGGTTTAAGGGGCTATTTAATTAAACTTAAATAAAATGTGAGTATTCTTTTTGATACTTAATGAACAAAGCAAGAGTTAGCTAAAAGATTTAAACATGAATTTTAGTACTTTTGTCGGAATCAGTAATTGAACAAAATTGGCTAATACTATATTATCCCCGTGGATTTTGTGAGGTGCTACTCACACTGAATTAGCTATAAGGAATTAAGCAAAATGACATCTCCAAGGACTTTTAAACCTTCAGGTTCCTCTGATGCCAATTTTTACAGATTATTTGATATATTTGCGTTATTTTTAGCTTTTCAGTGCGCAGCCTTACTCTACAGTTTTAAACTCACTCCTATTTACGCTGCCTCTGCATTAACTGTTGCCCTAAGCTATTTATACAGTGCTGAGCTGTTTTCTACCTATCGCTCTTGGCGTGCAGGGAAATTTAGAACAATGGTAATGTGTGCATGGGGTAGTGTGCTCATTGCTTTTGCGTTTTTATTAGTTGTGTCTTTTGCTTTTAAGTTTACCGAGTCGCTTTCACGCGTTGGTGTGGTTATTTGGTTTTTACTAAGTGTGGCTTATTTGTACATTTGGCGCTTAGGGGTTTATTGGTATAAACGTAGTCGCCGTAAACTAGGGCTATCGCAACGCAATGTGGCCATTATTGGCGCCACTGAGTCTGCTGCTTATTTACATACTGAAATAGTTAAACACGATGAGCTTGGGTTTAACTTTAAAGGTTTTTACGACGATAGAAGCCCTGAACGTTTGTTTGAACAACTTGAACAGCAGGGCGTTGAGGGCGGTATACAAAGTGCGGTAGATGCTGCTCGCAATGGCGAAATAGACATACTTTATATTGCGCTGCCTATGAAAGCGCAAAAACGTATAGCCGACATTTTATTGCAGTTGGGCGATACCACAGTAGATGTGCACATAGTGCCAGACTTTTTACTCTCAAATTTAATACATGCTCGCATTGAGCATGTCGGTGATGTAGATACACTAAGTGTGTTTGAAGCACCTTGTATTGGTACTCACGAATTTATAAAGCGGACAGAAGATATAGTTGTTTCGGCTATTATTGTTACCTTAATCACCCCATTATTATTGATTATTGCTGCCGCAATAAAGCTGACATCTAAAGGGCCTATTATTTTTAAGCAAGATCGCTATGGCTTAGATGGGCAAAAAATAAAAGTGTGGAAGTTCCGCTCGATGACGGTGACTGAAAACAGCGATGTGGTGACTCAGGCAACTAAAAATGATGCCAGAATTACTCCTTTAGGTGGCTTTTTGCGCCGAACTAGCCTAGACGAACTGCCGCAATTTATAAATGTTTTAAAAGGTGACATGTCTATTGTTGGGCCAAGACCCCATGCGGTTGCCCACAATGAGGAATATCGAAAAAAAGTAGAATTTTATATGTTTAGGCATAAAACCAAACCGGGTATTACCGGTTGGGCACAAATAAACGGCTGGCGCGGCGAAACCGATACACTTGATAAAATGGCCAAGCGAGTTGAATACGACTTACATTACATTAAACATTGGTCTTTATGGTTTGATGTAAAAATAATTTTTATGACAATTTTTAAGGGATTTAAAAGTGAAAATGCGTACTAATACAATTACCACTTTACTCGTTGCGTTAGGCTTATCAGCACCAGCTTTGGCAGTAGAATTAAAGCCAGGCAGTGTAATGACCAAAGATGGCGCTGAGGTTACACCTATGCTGCAGCTGGGTGTAAGTAGCAACGACAACTTTTTTAGCACACCAGAAAACACCGAGTCGCGTTTAATATGGAATATAGCGCCGAGTTTAGAAGCGCTTATTGAAGACGGCCCTGACAGTTATAAATTTGATATTGCATCAAGCACGTCGTTTCATAATAAAGACACTACCGATAACTTTACCCAAGTTAATGTGGGTGCAGGTGTACACAAAGAGTTTACTAGCCAACACCGTTTAGATGTAACAGGCGATGCTGATTGGTTATACGAGCCACGAGGAGCTGGTTTAACTGAAGGACAAGGCAGCGTTATAGATGAGCTAATAAAATATCAGCAACAAAGCTTAACAGCTCGTTATGAATATGGTGCACAGAGCTCAAAAGCTCAGCTTGCTTTAATGGCGGGCTACTATAACAAAAATTATCAAAACTTTACGGCCATATCGCAGTACCGCGATTATGATAAACCTATGCTGGGTATTATCGGCTATTACAACACCCAAGCAGGTACTCGTGCATTTTTAGAAGTAAAGCAAGAAAACTACCGCTACGATGTAATTGACTCTAACGGTATTACTCGTGATTCAGATGACGTAAAAGTGTTATTAGGTATGGAGTGGGAAGCCACAGCTGTAACTACTGGCTCATTTAAAGTGGGTTACCAAAATAAAGATTTTGAGTCGAGCCTACGCGATAACTTTAGTGGTTTAAGCTGGGAGGCGGCAGTCGTTTGGAAACCTCTTACTTATTCATCGTTACAGCTAGTTACTAGCCGTGCAGCTAAAGATCCGTTACTAGATGGCGATTACATTCGTGAAAGTGTCTATGGTGCGACGTGGCAACATGATTGGAGCGATTATTTAAGCTCTGTAGTAAGTGCTAATTATGTTGAACAAGCGTATTCAGGTAATTTTGACCGAGACGACAAAGTTAAAAATGCTCGTTTAGGGTTAAACTATTTAGCCAGTAATTTTGGCATGGTTACTGGTTATGTTGACTTTATTGACCGTAATTCAACCCAAACGAATATTGAATTTGATCGCGTAATTGTAGGCCTTAATTTTACATTTGCATTAAAGGGAAATGAATGAAGGTTAAAATTTTAACTGGCTTTATTTTGTTAATGAGCTTTTGTAGTTTTGCGAACGATTCGCAAAACTACATTTTAGGTGCAGGTGACAAAATAGAAATTAAAGTATTTGGCCAGCCTGATTTAGAAGTCACTGCACTTCTGGGTAATAGCGGTGAGATTAACTACCCATTTTTAGGTAAAGTTAAGCTAGTAGGTTTAAATGTAGCGCAAGTTGAGCAAACAATTAGTGAAGGCTTACAGCCTGATTTTTTAGTTGACCCGAATGTATATGCTCAGGTAGTAGAATATCGACCGTTTTACATTCATGGTGAAGTTAAAGAGCCAGGCGCATACCCATACCAACCCGCTATGACAGTAAACCAAGCTATTGCATTAGCCGGTGGATTAACTGAGCGCGCCTCAGTTGATAAAATATTTATTTTTAAAGAGCAAACCAAACAGCAGCAACTAAAAGGTAGTTTAAACAGCCAAATTGCAGCGGGCGATACCATAAAAATAGAACAACGCTTGTTTTAAAGCAGTTTAAAGGCAATTACAAAATGAATCACATATCCGATAAGCCTAGCAATAACGATGAAGTTATTGATTTAGGTGCATACCTTAATGTTATTAAACGCGCTAAATGGCGTATTTTAGGTTTTGCGATAGTTGTTACGCTTTTAACTATTATGGTTACTTTAACTTTAATACCTAAGTATACGGCTACCGCTACATTATTAATTGAAGCAGAGCAGACCAAAGCAGTTAGCTTTGATGAAATTTACGGCTTAGACTCCACAAAAAAAGAATATTACTTAACGCAATTTGAAGTTATTAAATCAAATAGCATTGCACGCGAAGTAATAACTAAACTGGATTTAAAGTCACATACAGACTTTATTGCTAAGCCCTCTGTTTTAGGTGAGCTTAAAAGTTCGATTAAAAGTGTCCTACCTTTTTTAAATAAAAAAGAGACAGTACTTCTTTCACCTGAGGAACAAGCTCAAAGAAAGATGCTTGATTTACTGGCGAGCTTTAAGTCAAGACTTAGTGTGTCGCCAATAAATAAAACTCAGCTAGTTAGAGTTAGTTTTGAGTCGAGCGATCCTAAACTTGCAGCACTTGTCGCTAATACCGTGGGTGAAGTTTATATTGAAAGCCAAATGCGCGCTAAAATGGGCATTACCCAGCAGGCATCGAGCTGGTTAAATACGCGTTTATCAGAGCTGCGCATTCAATTAGATAGCTCTGAAGTGCGCTTACAAGCTTATCGAGAAGAACAAAAACTTGTTGATATTGAAGGTATTGCGGGGCTGGTAACGCAAGAACTTGAACAAATGTCTAAGCAGTTGGTAGAGACTCGTGCAGTAAAAAACAACTTAGAAAGTATTAATCGCGTTATCAATGAATACGGTAACGATAATATTGAACTTTTAGGTAGCATGCCTGAAATTACATCACACCGCGTAGTACAAGATGTAAAACGCGAAGTGGTACTCGTTGAGCGAAAAGTAAGTGAACTTGGCGAGGTTTATGGTGCAAAACACCCTAAAATGATATCAGCAAAGGCTGAGCTTGCGACGGTTAAAGCTAATTTAAATAAGCAAATTAAAGGCCTTATTACGGGCATTGAAAAAGAGCTCAACAGAACTACCCGCACAGTAAATGCGCTTGAACGCGATTTAGCAAAAATTCGTGCCGAATATCAAGATATTACTCGCAAAGAAACGCAGTACAATCAGCTTAAGCGTGAAGTTGAAACGAATCGTAATATTTTCAATACTTTTTTATCTCGCTCTAAAGAGACTGAGGTAACGAGTGACTTTAGTTCAGCGGCAGCCCGCTTTACTGACCGTGCCTATGCACCTAAGGATCCGAGTAAACCAAATAAAAAACTAATTGTTATATTAGCATTTGTTGCAAGTTTTGGTTTTGCAGTGGTAATGAGCTTTATATTTGATGCACTCAACGATACGATTAAAACAAAAAGTGATGTTGAAAGTAAGTTAGCGCAACGCATGCTGGGATTACTCCCACATGTTGATATACCTAAAAATAGTTATTTTCCGATCCATGCGTATTTAGAAGATCACTATCGACGCTTTGCTGAATCGGTACGCACATTCCGTACTAGCTTGTTACTTACTCATTTAGACCGTGCGCATAAAGTAATTGCTGTTACTTCAACGTCACCTGGGGAAGGTAAAACAACAACTTCTGCTAATTTAGCAATGTCGCTTGCCCAGATGGGCAAAGTATTATTGATTGATGCTGATTTACGTAAACCAAGCTTAGCAAAACGTTTTGATATTCCTGTTTTTCACCCTGGTTTAAGTAATTTAATGATGGGTACAGAGCAGTTTGCAGAGTGTGTGCACATGGATGAAAAGTCAGGTGTTGCTATTATGCCAAGTGGCCAAATTCCAAGTAATCCGTTGGAATTACTCTCTAACTCACGGTTTGATGATTTATTAACGGTATTAAAAGCGAAGTACGATCATATTATTATCGATACACCGCCTACTCAAGCAGTAAGTGACGCCTTGGTTATTGCACAAAGTGTTGATTCGGTAGTCTATGTTGTTAAATCAGATATAACACGTATTAAGCCTATTACGGCAGGGCTTGAGCGTTTGTTTGAAGTAAAAGCCCATGTTGCTGGCGTTGTTCTTAACAAGGTTGATATGAGCAAAAGTAAAGATGAGCATAGCCACGGTTACTACGATTACTACGACTACTCTCAGCAACCAGAGCAACCACAAAAAGATAGCTAACTTATGATTGATATACACTCTCATATTTTGCCTGGAATTGATGATGGCGCTAAAGATTTAGATGAAGCTTTAGCGTTATTAAAAATAGCGCAAAGCGATGGTATAACGCATATGGTAGCTACCCCGCACATTCATCTAGGGCGCTTTAATAATGCGAGTTCTCATATATATGATGATCTCGCTAATTTAAAAAATCATGCCATAAATGCGGGGATCTCGATTAAATTGGCAGTCGCCGCTGAGGTTCGTTTAGATGTAGAGCTAATGGCATTAATAATGGCCAATAAACTTCCCTTTATTGGCCGCATTGAAGGTGTGAACTACTTATTATTAGAGTTACCCCATTCGCATGTACCTCAAGGTTACGATAAGTTTATTTCATGGTTAGCAAAACAAAATATTAAAGTAATCATTCCTCATCCTGAACGTAACCGTGATATTCAAGCTAAACCATTTTATATAGAACATTTAAGACAACTTGGTTGTGACTTTCAATTAACGGCATCAAGTCTAGAAGGGATCTGGGGCGATAAAGCCAAGACGATTTGCAAAGATATGCTTAAAGCTGATTTAGTTAAGTATGTGGCAACCGATGCACATTCAGTAAAGCGCAGGCCACCAATATTAAGTAATGCAAAGCAAATTGTTAGTGACTTAGTTGGTGCTGAAAAAGCAAATGAGTTATTTTTAACTAATCCTTGGCATTTAACTGAGTCTTTATTTAGTGACTAACTTTAAATTTAATCGGACGATACAAGCCGCTATCTTAGCTATGATCACTTTATGCATCATTTATCTTAGTGTTCAGAGTATGCGTGCTAATTCTTGGTACTTCAGTGCGCGTAATACTGTGCAGCATATGGCTTCTGATCCAGCTGACTATTCGCGGCTATCGGATGCAGAACGTGCTATTGCCTTGGCAACAGAGTTAGAACCTTCGCATCCGCATTACTGGCAGCTACGTGCACATATAAATATGTTAAATATTAATGCCTTTAAGGATTCAGCTGAAGCTACGCAAGCCAATAATATGCAAATTTATAAAGAGGCTGAACAAGCGCTTTTAAAGTCAGTTGAGCTCAGGCAAAGCTGGGCTGAAACATGGATTGCATTAGCGCAAGTTGTGAGTTATCAAGAAGGGGCCAGTGAACGCGTTTATGAGTATATTCAACAAGCAAAGTCCGTTGGGCCAAATAAACTAAGTGTTCATTTAGGGATTATTCAACTTGCTTTAATAAATTGGCCAAACTTACCGCCTAAGTTTAAAGCGTTATATGTTGCTGAACTAAATTTGGCAGTTAAACATGGGTACCATTTTTTTGAGGTGTTTAATTTAGCTAAACAAGTTAATAGGTTACCTACATTGTGCTTGTCACTTCAATTTGGAAATGCGTTTGAAGACGTTAGGGCAGCTCATCTGTATAAAATACATTGTAATACCAATTCTAATAAATAGCTGACCTATTTTACTTGCTAAAACAACCCATTTCTTAGTTGTAAATTTCGCAAAGGGAACAATCATTTTCATCAATTTACGCCTAGAACTGAACTATTTTTTCGGCGTAAAATTTAGACCACATACTTAATGGAATTGGTATAAATAAAAACGCCCAAAGACTTATAAAAATCTTTGGGCTATAAAGTGACTCTAAATTGAGTCTAGCGTTAACTAAAACACTTTCTTAGTTCTTTAGGGACAAGAAGAAAGTATTTAAAAGTGTAGTAAAACCACCTAATAAAGCATAACTAATTTTGCCACTTAGTTACATTTGGCAATAAAGGATTAGATTAATTATGCATGTTCTATACTTTAGTTTAGCCCCAGCTTATTAATTGTGTATTTTGTACTAGATCTCGTGGTAATGAATTTTTAATCTTATTTTTTTGCCATTTCCCCAGCCCGATAGGGCAACCACACAATGTTAATACCACCTCACCCAGTGTTTGGGTTACTTCACTTAAGCGTATATCTTTACCTTGAAAATAATCATTAGCTTGCTCGTTATTTAAAGCAAGTACATTGGTTTTACACTCATTGCCAAATACGGTTGCAAACTCGTGGGTTAACCTCACGCCATTTTTATGAATGATGCCAATTTGAATACCTAAACGTGCGTATTTGATCTTGTTTTGTACGGCTTCAAACCCCTCAGGAAATAACCACAGTTCTTTGTCGCGCTGCATTAAGCTGCCAGGCAGATTAGTTAGCCCAAAGTGCTTTTTAAGCGATTGCATAAACGCAGCACTTTGTTTTTTATCAAACTCGTTAAACGGGAATGCGCCTTTTTTAACAGTTTGATTTGGGTTATTGCAACTTGCGTGCTTTTTAAATTTAGCAATAAAAAAGCCTTCGCTATCGAATGTTTGCGGCCATACATGTAAATAACCTTCAGCGGTAGTAGCACTGCTTGCACCTTCAAATAAGTCGCTTAGGGATTGCGGTGCTATGTAGTCACCAAATTCACTGAGTAAATAATCGCATACTTGCTGATTTTCGAGCGGGGTAAGTGTGCAGGTTGAATACACTAACGTGCCACCTGGCTTTAATGCGTAAAATGCGCTTTTAATTAAGTCTTTTTGTACTTGAGCAATTTGTATGTTTGATTCTATTGACCAGTTTTTTAGTGCGTCGGCGTCTTTACGTACTGTGCCTTCGCCAGAGCAGGGCGCGTCTAGTAAAATACTATCAAAGCATTCAAACATGTAGTTGCCAAATATAACGCCATCAAAGTGCGAGAGCGCACAGTTACCAACGCCCATGCGTTTAAGCGTGGCGCTAAGTACTTTTAAACGTGAAGACGAAAGCTCGTTAGCAACGAGTACGCCTTGGTTATTCATAAGTGCTGCAAGTTGCGATGTTTTAGAACCCGGCGCAGATGCCATATCAAGCACGGTGTTATTTTGAGGGTCTGCTAGTTCAATACTTTGCTTTAATGCGATAGGCGGCAGCATCGAACTTGCTTCTTGTACATACATAGCACCGCTTAGGTGTAAGTCGGTATTACCAAGGGCTAGGTTTTGCTCTTCATCGCTTGGGCGCTCTAGCCAAAAACCTTCACTGCACCATGGGATTGGGGTTAGCAGCCAATTTTTTTCAGTTGCACGTTTTACAAATTCTTCAATGCTAATTTTTAATGTATTAACGCGGATAGATTTTCTGAGGGGCCTGCGACACGCATTTAAAAAGTCATCTAAGTTTAGATGCGCTGGTAAATAGGTTTTTACGTCGTCAATAAAGTGCTCAGGAATAAAAGTGTTGGCGTTCACGCATTAGCTCATACTATAAAAATAAAGCGCGATAATAACATTTATATAAGGTGTTTTCAGTGCTAAAAAGCATATTAATTACTTTGAATTTATGTCGACACTTTACTGCGACAGCTTATTTTAAAACCAGTTATATACGACTTTAGATTAATAGTGTCGACAATCTGGGTGTTTTTTAGTCTTTTTATTGGGTTTTAGGGTTGACATATTTTTTTAATAAGCACATAGTAACGACATTAATTGTCGACAATCTAAAAAATAAATTATGACACACACATTTTTAAACGAAGCGCCTATAACTACCGCATCAGATCAAGTATTTGTAGATATGCGCCGTGAGATTGTTGAAGGTACTATAGTTCAAGGTAGTAAAATATCAGAGCCTGAGCTTGCCAAGCGTTATGGTGTAAGCCGTGCAACGCTTAGAGAGGCGTTAAATCGCTTAGAAAGTTGTTACCTTGTTGAGCGTAAAGCTAACGTAGGTTGCCGAGTGGTAGCCCTTACCGCTGAGCGCTTGATTGAAGTTTACCAGGTTCGTAGCTCTCTTGAGGGCTTAGCATGTAGGCTTGCTGCCGACAATATGGAACCTGAAGAAGTAAAAGGCTTGAAGCAATTACTTAATCAGCACCTACAAACACAACGTGTTAAAGAGGGCGAGTCTTATTATCAAGAAGCCGGCGATTTAGATTTTCATTACCGTATTATTAAAGGCAGTAAAAACGCGCATTTAATTCATTTACTGTGTAATGAGCTTTATCAACTAATACGTATGTATCGTGTGCAAATGGGCATGGTGGGGCCGCGTGTATCAAAAGCGTTTGATGAGCATTTAGCCATTATTAACGCCATTGAAAACCACGACGGTGAACTGGCCGAAATGTTAATGAAGCGCCACATAAGCGCATCGCAAGCAAATATTCAAACCAAATTCGACGTATACCAATCAATATGAGTATTCGAACAATTTAACGGATTAAATCGCTCCGTAACGTCGTTAAAAATTTTTTATTTAGAACCACTAAACATAAAAATTATTGCCTAGTTACAGAACGATTTTCTTATCGTTAAATAGACCTCATACGCATACAGATTGATATTATTCGCAAAAAGCATAAGCTGCTAAAAGCTAAGCAGAATAGTTAAAAAGTCATGATTACAGATTAAAACTATAAGTTACTCCACGTAGCAACCGTTCAAAGTGAGGAGAAAGTAATGTCAGCAGGATTAAAATTTAAACAGGCTATTGCCAATAACCGCCCGTTACAAGTTGTAGGCACTATTAACGCATATACAGCGATGATGGCAGAAAAGATGGGCCATCAAGCTATTTACCTCTCAGGTGCCGGTGTTGCAAACGCCTCTTTTGGTATGCCTGATTTAGGTATGACAAGCCTTGATAACGTGCTTGAAGATATTCGCCGTATTACAGGCGCGAGCGATTTACCGCTGTTAGTTGATGCCGATACCGGTTGGGGTGGGGCGTTTAACATTGCACGCACAGTAAAAGAAATGACTAAAGCCGGTGCAGCGGGCTTTCATATAGAAGACCAAGTAGCGCAAAAGCGCTGTGGCCATCGTCCTAATAAAGAAATTGTAAGCCAAGGTGAAATGGTTGACCGCATTAAAGCAGCGGTTGATGCAAAAACCGATAGCGATTTTTATATTATGGCGCGTACCGATGCATTTCAAAAAGAAGGTTTAAATGCCGCGATAGACCGTGCAGCTGCCTGTGTTGAAGCCGGTGCTGACGCTATTTTTGCAGAAGCCGTACACGACCTTGCTGATTACCAAGCATTTGCAAAAGCGATTAACGTTCCAATTTTGGCAAACATTACTGAGTTTGGCCAAACACCTATTTACACTAAAGAGCAGTTAAGCGATGTAGGCGTTGAAATGGTGCTTTACCCACTAAGTGCATTTAGAGCCATGAACAAAGCAGCATTAAACGTGTATTCAGCAATTTTAAATGAAGGCTCGCAACAAAGCCAAATAGAAAATATGCAAACGCGTTCTGAGCTTTACGACTTTTTAGATTACCACACGTACGAGAACACACTCGATACACTTTTTTCATCAAAATCTGACAAATAATAAAATCACACACAAATTTAAGATAGGAGAAGATCATGGTAGATAAAGCATTAGGCGGCGCGGGTTTACGCGGACAAGTGGCTGGTCAAACAGCATTGTGTACTGTTGGACAAAGTGGTTCTGGTTTAACGTATTGTGGTTACGATATTAGTGAACTGGCCGAAAAAGCGCAGTTTGAAGAAGTCTCATTTTTACTTTCACGCGGTGAGTTACCTACAACTAGCGAACTGGCTGAGTATAAAGCAAAGCTAAAAAGCTTACGCGGCTTACCCGATGCACTTAAAACCGTGCTTGAAAATATTCCTAAAGACGCGCATCCAATGGATGTAATGCGCACGGGCTGCTCAATGTTGGGTAACCTTGAAACAGAGCTTGATTTTAGCCAAGCCAATGATGCAATCGACCGTATGGTTGCTGTGTTCCCAAGTATTATTTGTTACTGGTACCGCTTTACACACGATGGTGTACGCATTGAAACGCAAACAGATGACGATTCTGTAGGTGCACACTTTTTAACGCTATTACACGATAAAGCACCTAGCGAGTTATTTGCACAAGTGATGAACGTATCACTAATTTTATACGCAGAGCACGAGTTTAATGCTTCTACTTTTACGGGGCGTGTGTGTGCATCAACGCTTTCTGATATTCATTCTTGTGTAACTGGCGCGATTGGTACGTTGCGTGGTCCACTTCATGGCGGCGCTAACGAAGCAGCTATGGATATGATTCAAGGTTTTACAAGTGCTGAGCATGCTGAGCAAGAAGTAATGGGCATGCTTGAACGTAAAGATAAAATTATGGGCTTTGGTCATGCTATTTATCGCGAATCGGACCCACGCAATGTAATTATTAAAAAATGGTCTGAAAAACTAGCTGCAGAGGTAGGCGATACCGTGCTTTACCCTGTGTCTGTTCGTTGTGAAGAGATTATGTGGCGCGAGAAAAAGCTGTTTTGTAATGCCGATTTTTTCCATGCATCGGCTTATCACTTTATGGATATTCCGACTAAGTTATTTACGCCAATATTTGTAATGAGCCGTGTTACGGGTTGGACTGCGCATGTAAAAGAGCAACGTGCTAACAACCGTATTATTCGCCCAAGTGCCGATTACACAGGGCCTGATGCACGTAGTTACACACCAATCGAATCAAGACGTTAATTATTTTTAACTAAGGTGAGCCAATGGCTCACCTTTTACGGCTTTAATGCTTTATATAATAAAAACAACTGCAAACCTAAAGCCTTTCTTGAAAAATACCAATTGCATTCTCCATAAAATTGGTACTACATCCGTCACCAAATTAGCGAACCCTTATTATGACCATAATTAATAATACCCAATACCGTAAACCTCTACCGGGCTCAAGTGTCGACTACTACGATACACAAGAAGCCGTTGATGCAATTAAGCCAGGTGCATACGCCATGCTACCTTATACATCGCGTGTATTTGCCGAAAACCTAGTACGCCGATGCGATCCTGCCATGTTAACAGATGCACTTAATCAGCTAATTGAACGCAAGCAAGATTTAGATTTTCCGTGGTATCCGGCGCGTGTAGTATGCCACGATATTTTAGGCCAAACGGCGCTTGTTGATTTAGCAGGGCTTCGTGATGCAATTGCAGCTAAAGGCGGCGATCCGGCAAAAGTGAACCCAGTGGTACCCACTCAGTTAATAGTTGATCATTCACTAGCGGTAGAGCATGCCGGTTTTGATCCTGACGCATTTGAAAAAAACCGCGCCATTGAGGACAGACGCAATGACGACCGCTTTCACTTTATAAATTGGACTAAAACTGCCTTTAAAAATATCGACGTGATCCCACCGGGTAACGGCATTATGCATCAAATTAATCTTGAAAAAATGTCGCCGGTTATTCAAAACCGAGATGGCATTGCATTTCCAGATACACTAGTAGGTACCGACAGTCACACACCACATGTTGATGCACTGGGCGTTATTGCCGTGGGCGTAGGTGGGCTTGAAGCTGAAAGCGTAATGCTGGGCCGTGCTTCTTATATTCGCTTACCCGATATTGTAGGTGTTGAGCTTACAGGCAAACGCCAACCAGGTATTACCGCAACCGATATTGTGCTGGCTATTACTGAATTTTTACGCGAGCAACGTGTTGTATCTACTTATTTAGAATTTTATGGTGAAGGTGCTGACGCGCTTACACTTGGTGACAGAGCAACTATTTCGAACATGACGCCAGAATTTGGCGCAACTGCAGCCATGTTTTATATCGATGATAAAACAATAGATTACCTGCGTTTAACTGGCCGCGAAGAAGAACAAATAGCCCTTGTAGAAAACTACGCTAAAACAGCAGGCCTTTGGAGCGATAGCTTAAAAACCGCAAAATATGAGCGCGTGCTTAAGTTTGATTTATCAAGTGTGGGGCGCAATATTGCGGGTCCATCTAATCCGCACCGCCGTGTATCAACCAGCGATTTAGCTAAAGAAGGTATTTCGGGCGTTGTTGAAAATGAAGAAGGCTTAATGCCAGACGGCGCGTGTATTATTGCCGCTATTACTAGTTGTACTAATACCAGTAACCCACGCAACGTAATTGCCGCTGCACTACTTGCGCGTAACGCAAATGCTAAGGGATTAATGCGCAAACCTTGGGTTAAAACCTCATTAGCACCGGGCTCAAAAGCGGTGCAATCATACCTTGAAGATGCAAACCTGCTAACAGAGCTTGAGCAACTTGGCTTTGGTATTGTTGGCTTTGCGTGTACAACTTGTAATGGCATGAGCGGTGCGCTTGACCCTGTTATTCAAAAAGAAGTCATCGATCGCGATTTATACACTACAGCCGTGCTTTCGGGCAATCGTAACTTTGACGGGCGAATTCATCCTTATGCTAAACAAGCATTTTTAGCGTCACCTCCTTTAGTTGTTGCTTACGCCATTGCAGGTACTATTCGCTTTGATATTGAAAAAGGGATACTAGGGCAAGATCAACAAGGCAACGATATTACGCTTAAAGATTTATGGCCATCAGATGAAGAGATTGATGCAGTAATTAAGCAAAGCGTTAAGCCAGAGCAATTTAGAAAAGTATACGAGCCGATGTTTAATTTAACCGTAGATTACGGTGAAGATAACGACCCACTTTACGACTGGCGCCCAGAAAGTACGTATATTCGTCGCCCTCCTTATTGGGAAGGTGGACTTGCGGGTGAGCGCATAATGACCGGTATGCGTGCGCTTGCAGTTCTTGGCGACAACATTACAACCGATCACCTATCGCCATCAAACGCGATTATGGCAAGCAGTGCCGCTGGCGAATACCTAACTAAAATGAACGTACCAGAGGAAGATTACAACTCGTATGCCACTCACCGAGGCGATCATTTAACAGCGCAGCGCGCAACCTTTGCTAATCCAAAGCTGCTAAACGAAATGGTGCTTGATGAAAACGGCGAGGTTAAGCAAGGCTCTTACGCACGCCTAGAGCCACAAGGTACTAACACTCGTATGTGGGAAGCAATCGAAGCCTACATGGAGCGTAAACAACCACTTATTATTGTAGCGGGTGCAGATTACGGTCAAGGTTCGTCGCGCGATTGGGCTGCAAAAGGCGTAAGGCTTGCAGGCGTTGAAGTAATAGCAGCTGAGGGCTTTGAGCGTATTCACCGTACTAACTTAATTGGTATGGGTGTTTTACCACTTGAATTTAAAGCAGGCACAACCCGTAAAACGCTAAAGCTTGATGGCAGCGAAACGTACGATGTAGCGGGCGATTTAAAACCAGGTGCATCAGTTAATTTAAGTATTACCCGTAAAAACGGTGAAGTACTTACTGTGCCTATGAAGTGCCGTATTGATACCCAAGAAGAGCTTTCTATTTACGCGGCTGGTGGTGTGTTACAGCGTTTTGCACAAGACTTTTTAGAAGCAACGCAATCTGCATAAGGGCAAACATTATGTTTAAACCGCAAATTAAAGTGCCTGCAACCTATATGCGTGGCGGCACCAGTAAAGGTGTGTTTTTTAATTTAACTGATTTACCAAAGCCTGCCCAAGTAGCAGGCGAGGCGCGGGATAATTTATTACTGCGTGTTATTGGCAGCCCCGATCCGTATGCTAAGCAAACGGATGGCATGGGCGGCGCTACATCAAGTACCAGTAAAACAGTTATTTTAAGTAAAAGTGAGCAAGCCGATCACGATGTTGATTACTTATTTGGTCAAGTGGCAATAGATAAACCTTTTGTGGATTGGAGCGGTAATTGCGGCAACTTAACGTCAGCAGTAGGTGCCTTTGCCATTAGTAATGGTTTGGTCGATAAAAGCAGAGTACCTAATAACGGTGTTGCTATCGTGCGTGTGTGGCAGGCTAATATTAAAAAAAGCATATTAGTGCATGTCCCTATGACAAATGGCGTAGTGCAAGAAACCGGTGACTTTGAGCTCGATGGCGTTACCTTTGCAGCAGCCGAAGTAAAACTTGAGTTTATAGATCCCGCTGATGGCGATGGCGCGTTATTTCCAACCGGTAACGTAGTTGATGACTTAGAGGTGCCGGGTGTGGGTACGTTAAAAGCAACAATGATAAATGCAGGTATTCCTACGGTATTTATTAACGCCGCTGATATTGGCTATACAGGCACAGAGCTGCAAGACGATATAAATAATGATGTTGCTGCACTTGAAATGCTCGAAACTATTCGCGCTTATGGCGCTGTTAAAATGGGCTTAATCACTAACATTAATGAAGCGCAAGCTCGCCAACATACGCCAAAGGTTGCGTTTGTTGCAGCGCCTTTAGACTACACAGCATCTAGCGGTAAGCTTATTGAGGCTGCAAACATTAACTTACTCGTGCGCGCTATGTCGATGGGTAAGCTGCATCATGCAATGATGGGCACAGCCGCTGTTGCTATTGGCACGGCCGCAGCAATCGAAGGCACACTCGTAAATATAGCCGCAGGTGGCGGTGCATTAAGTGAAGTTAACTTTGGTCATCCGTCGGGCACGCTAAAAGTAGGTGCTGAGGCTAAAAATAATGCAGGTAACTGGCTAGTTACCAAAGCAAGTATGAGCCGAAGTGCACGGGTACTAATGGAAGGGGTTGTAAGAGTTCCTCAGTAGTTCTCAATTAATAACTATCTTACAGCCATCGCATAAGTATTATGATTAATTTGCAGTATCAAAATGCTTATGCGCTTTCTTTATTGTTAAAACTAATAATAAAACAGCACTAATTCATAGCGCCTGAATCGAGGTAGCTGCCGATCCCGAGTGTAAACATCCATATCCCCCATAAACTATGCTCAATAACGCACACAAAGGTTGAGCGGCTTTGTGCGTAGGTATAAGCAAACAGTAAGCCACCTAAAAATGCTAAACCTACTGCAATCCAATTTGCATACACAATATGCGCCAGCGCAAATACAGTTGCACTAATTATTATACGCACGGTTTTTTTTGGCATAATTCGTTTATAACGATGAAAAAAGTAGGTTCTGAATATTAACTCCTGAGGAATAACCGACAGTATTGGGTAGAGCAACAACAGTAAAAGCCAATCATTAAATGAATTGCGGGGAAGGGTAAACCAGTTACCTTGATGAATAATCCCGTAAAACATCCCCGAAAACAGCGCACCTAAAAAAAAGAAACTAAACAAACGTTTTTTAACCGCAGAAAATTGCCCAAGGCTTGTGAGTCTAAAACGCTTAAAATGAGGATCGCCCAGTAGCAACATACAACACACACTCATCAATATAATAAGCGCAGGAATAAGCCAGTTAGCTAAATGCTCGCGTAATCCAAAACCCAGTAAGGGCAGCAGTACAAAAATGAGGGTAAATTCAAACCAGCGATATTGATTGGCGTTCAAGGTCGTCTCAACTTGCTTTTTTTAATAAGCTATCAAGCTAAGACGACATTTTTATGACGAGGGGCTTACTTTGCTGGCTCTTCTTCACTAGGGAGGTATTTGTACAAGGCAATAATAGTGGCAAAAATACTCACAAAGGTAATACCCATTAAACCAAATACTTTAAAGTTGACCCAAAAGTCGAGCGAAAAATTATACGCAATGTATATATTTAGTGCTGCAATACCCGCTGTAATTACAACCCACATTAGGTTGAGCTTATTCCATAAAGGCTCAGGTACAACAATGGCTTGTTTTGTATCATTAGCATTTTCGAGTATTGAGCTAAGCGCTTTTTTAACGAGATTTTTTTTAAGTGCATAACGGCTAACAAGTAACGTTAAACTTAAACCTGCGTATATCAGCGTTGCTTTCCATTTAATGTATTGCTCATCATGTAGTACCAGCGTTAACGTACCAAAAACGGCAGCAATGCCAAAAAATATCCACTGACGAGTAGGCACAGAGCCATGCTTAAAGTAGCTATAAGCAACTTGAATGAGCGTAGTGGCCATTAATAAACCGGTAGCCCAGTAAATATCGACAAGTTTAAAAACGGCAAAAAACAGTATGAGCGGAATGTATTCAATTAAAGCGTGCATAGTCTACCTAAATTATACAAAAAAGAATCAAAGGCTTTTTACCACATAAAGCTTAGCAACTACAAGGTTGACTTGTTGCCCTGTAACCCTTAGCCTGCGTGGCTTTATTACCAATTTGGTTTGGTATTTTTTATATCATCATATTCCCACGCTTAACCAACACTGATTTAGCGTGTATTTAGGAGCCTAAAATGAATAAAGCAGAACTCGTTGCTGCCATTGCACACAAAAGTGAATTAACAAAAAAAGATGCTCAAGCGGCACTTTCAAGCTTGCAAAAAGTCATTACTAAATCGCTTTCTGAGGGCGATCAGGTTCAAATTAATGGTTTTGGTACGTTTGCACTTAGTTACTACCCAGCACGCACCGGTCGTAATCCACAAACAGGCGCAGCAATTGAAATAGAAGGCGCAAACAAAGCTGTTTTTAAACCGGCTAAAGCGTTAAAAGATCTTCTTTAAATGGTATTACTTAGTTTGCTCGTTTGCTGGGCTTGATTGAAGTTATTAAACATACTATTAAACATAAAATTTATGGATTTTGCTCATTACCCAAGCAAGCGTAGTGTTTGTTTTGTAGACGTGCAGCTTGCTGACGTGACGAGCGAAGCTCGAAATTTAAGATTGAATATAGCGTTATAAGAGTGAGTAATTAGAAGCTGCGCTTCTCGCGCAAGCAAGCTTAGCGCCTACCGATAAAATAAAGCTCAGCGTTTACAGGTAAAGATTAATCGGTGTTTTTTGTAGACGTGCAGCTTGCTGACGTGACGAGCGAAGCTCGTAATTTAAGGTTGAATATAGCGTTATAAGAGTGAGTAATTAGAAGCTATCGCTTCTCGCGCAAGCAAGCTTAGCGCCTACAGAACAAATAAAACTTAGCGTTTACAGGTAAAGATTAATCGATGTTTTTTGTAGACGTGCAGCTTGCTGACGTGACGAGCGAAGCTCGAAATTTCGAGTGAAATAAGCGCATAAAGAAAAGTAATTAGAAGCTACCGCTTCTCGCGCAAGCAAGCTTAGCGCCTACAGATAAAATAAAGCTTAGCGTTTACAGGTAAAGGTTAATCGATGTTTTTTGTAGACGTGCAGCTTGCTGACGTGACGAGCGAAGCTCGTAATTTAAGGTTGAATATAGCGTTATAAAAGTGAGTAATTAGAAGCTGCGCTTCTCGCGCAAGCAAGCTTAGCGCCTACCGGTAAAGTTTAACACGGTGTTTTTGTAGACGTGCAGCTTGCTGACGTGACGAGCGTAGCTCGTAATTACTTAAGTCTGTAAGTCCCAAAAACAAGCACCCACAAAAAAGCCCACATAACGTGAGCTTTTTAAAAACGAGCTAAAACTTACTGCTGCTTTTGCGGCGGGAAGTTACTTAAAATTTCGCTCACTGTTTTATTAATTGAAGCTTCACGTTGTTCTGGCGATTGATTTTTCTTTAATCGACCTTCTTTTGCGCCGCGCCATACTAGCTGGTTAGATTCACGGTCTACAATATCAATAATCAGTGTACCAACTTCGTATTCACGTGCGGTGGTATCTTTTTGAAAGCCATTTCCCCAATAACCCCAATTATGGCGGTAACTTGTGCTAAATGTGTCTATTTCAAGTTCTTTATCAACCGATGCATGATAGTTAACAAGTACATCAGCATTTGCTGCATCAACTAAACTCATACCTAATGTTTGGCTCAATTCTGCATTAACGGCAGTACGAACACGTTTTTCCATTAGGCCATTAATTTGATAGTTATTTGTGTCTTTAGTTAAGCTCGCGTTTTCTACCCAAGCAAATGTTTTAAAATTACTAAAGTTAGCTGATTTATCGTAATCCCAATCTGGGGTTTGTGTACAGGCTGTAAGAAGTGCTAGCGCTGCAACAATAAGTATATTTTTCATTACGTTTGCTCCAATAAAATGCGTTAATTTAAAATAACACACATCATTTAAATGTGTATTATTTTAACGTCCTATATTTTAGTCTAATTACTTGGGCTAATGTTCAACTTCAATCCAATCTTTTTCGTCTACCCAGTTTTGTGCACCATCTTTCACTGAACGAATTGGCACAATATAGTCACAACTTATTTGCGGCTTAACTGAGGCAAATATAGGCACAAACCCAAAACTTAGGGCGGTTTCTATAATTGCTTTTTGATTTTGTGGGTCAATGTCGGCCGCTTCATCTATGTATATAGGTATACGGTAAAGGTTTTGTTCTTGGTCACTTAATAAGTAACGAATAAACAACATGCCACATAATAACTTAATAGTAATACGTGTGCCGTTTGAGCCTGCCGAATCTATTTTTTCAAAGTGTTCTGTTTCACCTGCACGGTTAACCACTTCAAATCGAATATCAAATAAATCAGTAAGTGTTAAACCCGCTTTATCTGAGGCGAGTTTAATTAAGTGATCTTTCGCTTCGTTTACTGCGCTTTCGCTGTACGGTTCTTGGCTCAGTAAATCAAGCGTGTCGCCTTGCTCAAACTGATGCGACGTGCTGATAATGGTATCTATACTATCAACCAGCATTTTGCGCGGTATGACGTTAATTTTAAACGCTTGCAGATTTGAAATACGGTGCTGGCTTATGCCTTTATTAAAGCTGTTCATTTCGCGGCGAAGGCGGTCTAAATCTTCTCGCAAGCCTTTAATGGTTGCAGCCACTTCGGTTAGCGCAACGCGTGCTTGGCGCTCAACAGCATCGCGTTCGTTATCAATATTATGAAACGCGCTTATTAGCTTTTGGTATTTAGTAAACTCGTCGTTTTCGTTATCAAATTTAGTAATACCCGCGTTGTACACATGCAAATAGGTGTTTAGCACGTTTATGTCAAAATTACGCAGCTCTTGGCAGTCTTTATTAAAGTGATGAACAAGGTCGCTTAAGTTATCAAAGTCGACTGTAATATCAATCATGTACGGGGTTACTTTACCGCTGTATAAATCAAGGGTATGGTCAATTCGCTCACTTTTAACTTGGCGCAAGCGCTCAGTTTGGCGATTGATTTGGTCTTGTTTAGATTTAATTAACGAGCGTCTGTCAGCAATTGAGCCACTATTTTTTTGAATATCTTGCAGGTAGTCGTCAACTTGCTCACGCTCAGCTAATAATTGCTCTTTTAGCATGGCTTGCGCTTCAACCGACTGCTGCATTATATCAAACTGCTCTAAGCGTTTTAGCGCGCTCTCTGCGCTCATTAGCTCATCGTATAATTCGTCTTTTTCTTTTTGCTTGTCGGCAACATTTGCTGCAACATCGCGTTGTTGCTTAAACTCTTTGAGTGAATGCTCAAGTGCACTTAGCTGAGCGGTTAATTGCTCTTTGTTTTCGCCGCTTTGCATTTGCACTGGGGATAGCTTTTTAAGCTTAATGCTCGCACCTGGTAGCGTTAATACGCCGCCTTTAACGTTTTCACTCAATAGCGATAAAAATTCCCCAAATGCATCTTCGTCATCAATGGTTATATCGCCATTAGTGGTGGTCGCAAATGAGAGAATATCTGGGTTTAAAATGCGCGATATTTCTTCTACTTCTTTTAACGAGAGGTCTTCGCGCATACGAGTAAACAAATTAAACTCAAGGTTTTTAAGTTGCAGTTTTAGGCTTTTAATTTGTTTTTGGGTTTCGCTAATGCGATAGTCAAGCGTGTGAAGGCTTTGCCCTTGTGCGCTGGTTATAGAGTGCGAAAGCGACTCGTAATCTTGCTTTAACTGAGTCAGGTTGGTTTTAAGCGTGGCTTTATTTACCAGCTCAAATTCGCTTTTAAGCGCATCGTAATCTAAAAACCACTGCTCAATTTGAGTTTGTCTGCGCTCTATATCGCGCGACTGCTGTACGTATAAGCTTTGCTTTTGCTCAAACTCGTGTTTTTCGTGCTCTATATCTTCAAGCGCTATGCCCAGCTCGTTTAGTTGCGACTCTTGATAGGTATCAAAATCAATCAGTGCTTGGTCAATTTTAGGCGCGTATGCGGCTAATTTACCTTTTAGTACCGTTTGGTTTTCAAGCATTGATTCAAGCGCGGCTATTGGCTCTTGCATAGATTCAAGGGCTTTTAGTTCGCGTTTTGAGCGATTTACTTTATCAAACGAGCGACGCCATACTTCATAAAAGTCGACCTTAGAGTTCGACATATGGCGTTCAAATACACGTAGCATAAAGCGTTTTACGTCGCTTGCGCCTAATTTATGTAAGTTAAGAATACGGCGGAATATTTCTTTATAAATAGAGGAGTCTTGCACATTATTAAGCGGAATCATTTTTAAGTTAATGTCGCCGTCAAAAGGCGTTGCGCCACCAGTCAATAGCGCGTTTAGCTCTTGGGCTTTAAGCTCAATAGGATTGTAGTTAAGCTCTTTTAAATGGTTGAACAGCTTGGTAAATTTAATAATGGTTTTACCTTGCGTGTACTGCTCTAAATCAAGCTTTCCTTGATAACAAAAGTACTGATGCGCGTAACCGGCAATTTTACCAAGCCCGGCAACGCCAATCACTACTGAGCCATGAGGCAAGTTAGCTTCTAGTAAAATGTACGACTGATCCGATGAAAAATAAAACTTACGGGTTTCATCTAAATCGTGTCCATCCCATTCGGTTAAGCGTAAATCGTTAATAAGCGGAAACTGCAGAGCGTTAATAACCGAGCTTTTACCTGTGTTATTTGGAGCGCAAATAGAGCTGCTTTTATCAAGCGGAATCACACATTTTGCATAGCCTGCGGTGTTAAGTAGGGCGAGTTTACTTAGTCCGTATAGATTTTTCATTCCTCGTCCTCTGTAATGTAGGTTTCTTCGTTTACTTCCATTAATGCATCTATATAGCGGTGAATTGGCGCTTGTAGCATAAAGCCGCCTTCTACTTCGCGGGCTAAACCTAAGCGCACCATGCGCAGGTATACGTCTTTGCGTAAATCAGATCCCGAAAATATCTCAAGCTGATCAAACAAGTGTTTGTTAATTTGCACCAGCGTTTGCATAAGCTCTAAATCGTTTACGTCGTCAAACAATGCGCGCATTGGGTCTTTACCCGTATTGGCGTAGTGTTCAATTAAAATGTAAATAGTGAGCGCGATAGCGCGAGATATCTTGCCCATATTTGGCGTGCTTTCGTCGCTACCAAAATAATAAAAGCCACGGCTGTCACGTTTTAAATCGTTGCCTAGGGCTGTAAATAAGGCGCTGTAGCTTTCTATGTGTTGGTCAAGCTCTTGCCACATTACGTTGTCTTGTTCGCAAATGTGATAACCCGCTACTAATTTTTTATTAATGGTTTGTAGATGGGTTAGCTCGTCTAAGTTTATGTGTGTCATAGTTTATTTACCTGCCTTTGGATCTGGCTGAGGCTCTGAATTAAATGGATATAAAGAAAAGTGCTGACCGGCAATTTTTACGCGGGCTTTTTCATCGCTTTGAATTATTTTAATATCGCTGTCGCTAACTAATTTTTGATACAAAAATAGCATTTCGTCGGCATCGAGATCTGGGTAGCTTTCGTCTAAAAATTGCAGCAAGGGCTGTGGCTTTTTGCGTTTTTTATTAAAGCGCTTAGCAAAGCTGGTTTTAACATCGTTGTAGTCAGGAATATTAGGCGTTACAAAAGCAGGCACGTCTTGCTGATCTGGCAGTTGGTATTCTTCGTGTTCAAATTCAACCAAGCTTGCCATGTAAGCCACAATATGGCGCTGCTGACCAAGCGAATATCGCTGTGCGTCGCTTACAAAGTTTGGTTGTACCGCACTTAGCATATTGTCTACGCCATTTTTACGAACAAGCCCAAGTACTTTGGCTGCTTGGCGAGTAATTAAGTTATTACGGCGTAGCTCCTCGCGCAGGGGCATAAGCATATCGGCACTTTTACGTAAGCTTTCTCTGCCCACTAAATGCATTTCGAGTATACGAGTACGTAATTGCTCCAACATGCGTTTATCGTTGTAGGCTTTACCTGAGCGCTCAATGTGCAGTATTTGCTTACTTATTTGCTCTTCAATGAGGATAAAACACGCATGAAATTCACCACGAATATCAACCATTTCAAGCATGGGCTCTATGTATTCGTCAAACGCTTCTATTACCGCTTTATAACGCTTTTGCAGCGATTGCACCGCATTATTTGATTTAGCTTGCTCAACAATATTTAAAATGGCGTTTTCGTTGTGCGTATAGAGCTTCATTATTTTACGCACCCGATCATCCATAATACGGCTGTAGCGGCGTAAATCGTCAAAGTCTTCTATTTCGCCAGCGTTATCTAGGCGGTTACCTAAACGAGCTAGGTCGTCGACTAATACGCTAATTTCTTGCGCTAAACCTAAATGCTCTTCTTGCAGTAAAAACGTAGCAAAGTCGGCAATGGCACGATTTATTTCAAGCTGAGAGGATTTAGCCAGTGGAATTAAAATATCTTGGTTTAACAAGCGATTTGTTTCTTTATAAATACGCTCGTTTGACCAAGTAGGCTGTTTTTGTTTAATGGCGTTTTGTACGTCTTTTAGGCTAAAGTCAGCCATTTTAAAACGTTTAAATAATAGCTCTAACACACCCCAATGCTCGGTTAAGGTGTTTAGTAGCTTTTTAGCTGGGATCATAAGAGGTTACAACATCCTAGTATTTTATTATTGAGTATGGTGTTCATACTCATTATTACGTATTTTTAATTAACCTTGTCTGTATATAGTATTCGTTTTTAAGACCATTTAATAATAGTTTTTGCATAGAGGCAGTGCTAAAATTCGCGCCGAAAATAGGCACATGAAATGGAACGTTATTTGTGTGTTTTTTAAAACTATATCAAAGGTTGTTTAACTACCATGGTTTCCTCGATTATTCTAACCCTGATAGCGATTGCATTTTTACTGATCGTTATAGAAGATATAATCCATGTAAATAAAGCTAAAACCACGCTGTTTTTTGGTACGCTTTGCTGGATTCTTCTTTTTATATACCCTCTTCACGGGCAAAGCCCCGATACGATTCAACATCTTTTAAATGAAAATATTTTAGAAATTGCCTCGCTATGGCTATTTTTAATGGCTGCAATGACCTTTGTCGCGTATTTAAATTCAAAGGGGTTTATCGAAAATATTGTGCATCGTGTTATGCCAAAAAGTATTAGCGAAAAAAAGCTGATGTTTTTGGTGGGTGGTTTTGCATTTTTGTTTTCGTCGATTTCAGACAATGTAACAGCCACGCTTATATCGCTTGCGGTTGTTATGTCGTTAAAACTCGAACCTAAAAAGCTCATTAAATACGCCACGCTTATTGTATTTGGTGTTAACTCAGGCGGGGTATCGTTAATAACCGGTGACGTAACCACACTAATGATATTTTTAGATGGTAAAGTAACCATAGCTCATTTATTACTACTTATAGCGCCAGCACTGGCAAGCGTTATGCTGCTAGCCGCGTTACTGTCTATCGGTATGAAAGGGCGTGTTGAGTTTGCTGGTGCGGGTAAAACCCGTATTGAAAAAACAGACATTACCATTGCAGTTATATTTTTATCTACCGTAATTAGCACACTTACGCTTAGCGTAATTTACAGCGTACCGCCTTTACTCACCTTCTTGTTTGGCTTATCAGTGATGTTTTTAGTAGCGCAATTTTTAATGCGCAAAAAAGACATTAACAAAGACATAATCGATTTTGTTCGCGATATAGAATACGACACATTATTGTTTTTTGTAGGCGTACTTTTGCTTGTAGGCGCACTTAAAGAAATTGGTATGCTAAGTAAATTTACCGACCTATACACGGTAATGGCACCTGAATACGCAAACTACTTAATGGGCATATTATCAGCAGGGGTCGATAACGTACCGCTTACTGCTGCATTATTAAAAGCCGATATAGTAATGAGCCAACAACATTGGTTGTCGTTTACGTATGCAACGGGCGTGGGCGGTTCAATGCTGATCATTGGGTCGGCTGCGGGCATTATTGCCATGAGTAAAGTTAAAGCGCTTACCTTTATGAGCTACTTGCGTTTATCGCTGCATTTATTAATTTGTTACACCGTAGGATATGCGGGCTCTTATTACATGGGCAGTTTTATTTAACTCATAAATTATTAAATGCTTGACAGCTAGACGTCTAAACGATAACTTTCAAAGCCCCGCTACTTAGTGGGGTTTTGTTTTATTAGCCATTGGTTAATAAAGCATTCAGAAGAGGTGCGATACTTAGGTACTTGATGTTAGGCGACGAAAGCCGATGATCATTAAGGAGGGAAGTACTCGCCGAGGAAAACAATGGTACGTCGTCATTGTTTTTCGGTTTATGGGGCTGAATCCTCAAAACTGTCACCAATATAGGTGGAGAGCTTCTGGCAGTGGACTTATCTTCAAGCATTCCTTTGCCAAGTTCTTCTTGTTTTATTGCGATTTGGATATCGCGAAAGGAGACTAAATGACTACCCAATCAGCGCCACAAACAGTGCCTCAAACAGAGTTAAGCGCAAAATCAGATTACATCGTTGCCAAATTTGGCGGAACCAGTGTTGCCAATTTTGAAGCGATGAGTCGCTGTAGCGAAATTATTGTTGCAGATAAAAGCGTACGTATTGTTGCCGTGAGCGCTAGCGCCGGCGTAACTAACCACTTAGTTGCACTGTGTAAATCAAGTATTACCTCAGCTGAGCGCCAAGAACACATAAACGGTGTGCTTGCTATTCAACACACTATTTTAGATGAGTTATCGCTAGATGCCGATTTAGCAGTTGGCTTTAACGAAACCCTAAAAGCATTTCAAACATTGGCTCAAGAGTCACTAACAACCGATCAGCAACACGACGAGCTACTTAGCTTTGGTGAGCGTTTATCGTCGTATTTGTTTGCTCAGGTACTTCGTTTAAACGGCTTAAACGCCGATCGCTTTGATGTACGCAAGGTGCTTAAAACCGACAGCCAATTTGGCAAAGCAACGCCCAATGTTGCAGCTACAGCGCAAGCCGCTAAAGAACATTTAATCCCGTTATTAGATGAGCAGGTAATTGTGACTCAGGGCTTTGTTGGCAGCGACGAATACGGTCAAACAACAACGCTTGGACGTGGTGGTTCTGACTATAGCGCTGCATTATTAGCTGAAGCAATTAACGCTAAAAGCGTGCATATTTGGACCGACGTAGTGGGTATTTTTAGCACCGACCCGCGTTTGTGCGCAAAAGCGACGCCTATTGCACGCTTAAGTTTTGACGAAGCCGCTGAAATGGCGACCTTTGGCGCAAAAGTATTACACCCAGCAACTATTTTACCAGCAAGCCGTAGTCACATTAACGTATTTGTGGGTTCTAGTCGCGAGCCTGAGCGTGGCGGTACATGGATTGAGCGCGAAAAATCGCAGCAACCAGGTATACGCGCAGTAACGCAACGTAAAAACCAAATATTGCTTACGCTTAAAAGCCCAGAAATGCTACTAGCAAGCGGCTTTTTAGCACGCGTATTTACACTATTAAGTGAATACAATATATCGGTAGATTTGGTAACCACATCTGAAATCAGCGTAGCTATAACCCTTGATAACGCGCAAAACGCTTCGCGTCCAGAGCTTGATCAAGAATGCCTAGATAAGCTTGCAGAATTTTGCCATGTATCGGTAGAAAACAACCTAACATTGGTGGCACTTATTGGCTCTGAAATTCAATTACGCCAACACGAAATGAACTTAATGAGTGTACTAAAAGACTTTAACATTCGACTAATTTGTCACGGTGCAAGTAAGCACAACCTGTGCTTTTTAGTAGAGCAAACTGAGTCAGATAACGTAGTGCAATCTATTCATAGCCGTTTATTAGAAAACGATTTTGCTGCGTAAATAACTTTACTATTAAGAAGCGGCTATTCAGGAAAGCGATTTATTAAAGTTAACTAGTAAAATTACTTAATAAAGTCACTTAACAAAATTAATTAACAAAGTCGGTTAATAAAAAGCATCGCCAGTCGATGCTTTTTTTATGCACCACACTTACATCAAAACAAACATTGCTGTCACTGCTCTCAGCTACAGTAACGCGGTTACTGCAAGCACTTAGCTTTGCACTATGTAATTCGTCAAACACATTAGGGCTAAGCAGTTTTGCAATAGGGCGGCTGGTGGCTTTAGCAAGTGACTCTTTTAATGTCCAAATTCTAAAAAACATATCTGCTTGAGCTTGGGTATTAGTGGGCGCGGTAATAAGTGAAATTTCATCTTGATGATAAAAATGCTTAGCGAGCTTTTCAAACGGGCGCTTTAGGCTTACTTTTTCAATATCAAAACCAAACTCACTTTTATCAAAATTTAGCGCGACCCCAACTAAACCATGCGAGTGCGAAATACAGGTATTAATAACATCACCACTTACATTTACTTGCAGCTTTGAGCTTGCTTCGTCAAATTCTGTACTTATTTTATTAAGTGCTACGCGTGCATATTGCGGCTGCATTATTTTAATAAGGTGTTTTAACAATAACCGCGTCGCTAAATACTCTTGCTTAGCTTGAGGGCTTTTACGGCGTTTTATAATGGTTAACTCAAATGGGCTTAAGCAATCAGGCAAATTAAAGTCACTAAGCTCAAGTGTTTTAGCATTAAATAATAAAATACTGTTACTCGTTAGAGACAAGTTTGCCAATTGAGTTGAAGTAATACTCAAGGCGTTTTTAAAATAGTGTTCAGTCATAAAAGCCCTAAAGCAAAAAAAGTCGCTGATATTGTGAGCGGTTAACGCCACTAATAAAGGCTGGGTACAATTTTATTACTCAGCTGGCATGAAATATGGTTTAATTCACAATAATCAAAATAATAACAGATTTGTAGATGTATGGCACAAGTGCGTGATGGGTTTCAAAGCCGACTTGGTTTTGTTTTAGCCGCTGCTGGCGCAGCAGTGGGTTTAGGTAATATTTGGGGTTTTCCTACGCAAGCGGCCAACCATGGCGGCGGTGCTTTTTTACTGGTTTATTTTATTGTTATATTTTTACTTGCGCTTCCTGCACTGTATACCGAACTTTATTTAGGCCACAAAGCACAAGCTAATCCTGTAAAAGCATTGGGCGATGCATGGCAAAACACTAGCCGTAAAGTAGGTGCAGCAGCCGGTTACATAGGCCTTGCGGGCGCAGTTGTTATGCTAAGTTTTTATTCAATAGTGGCAGGGTGGATGCTTTCGTACGCTATTGAACCCATAACAACCTTTTTTGGGTTTTCAGGCGCAAGCGAATTTTTACATAGCGACTCAGTGCTGCGTAATTTTGTATTTACGCCGCTTATGCTTATTTTAACAGCCAGTATTATTTTAAAAGGGGTTAAATCGGGAATCGAAACCTGGTCGCGCCGTTTAATGCCACTGCTACTTGTGCTGCTTGTTGGTTTAATTGCCTACATTGCAACACTTGATGGCGCAAGCGAAGGTTTTGCCGCGTATTTAATTCCTGATTTTAGCCAAATACTCGACCCTAACTTAATTATTGCGGCAATGGGGCAAGCGTTCTTTTCGCTCTCACTAGGTGTGGGTTGTATGATGATTTACGGCTCGTATTTACAACCAGATGCTAATTTACCAAAGCTCACAGCAGGTGTTGCACTACTTGATACTGGCGTTGCTTTTTTAGCGGGATTACTTATTATTCCTGCTATTTATGTGGCGCAGCACAACGGTGTTGAAGTATTTAGTGGTGGTAAACTGATTGGCGAAGGGCAGCTAATTTTTGCTATTTTACCTGAGCTATTTAGCACCATGGGCGAAATTGGCTTATTAGTTGGTTTATTGTTTTTTGTATTAATGTCTATCGCATCGGTTACGTCAACTATATCGACCACTGAAATTCCGGTAGCGTTTTTAGTCGAAAACCACAACGTTAGCCGCACCAAAGCAACATGGGCAGTGAGCGCCGTTGTACTTGTATGTGCAAGCGCAATTATATTAAATTTTGATTGGTTATTTGGCTTAGTAATTATGCTATTCACCCAATACCAACTACCGCTTATGGGTTTATTTTACTTTATTACGGTAGGTTGGATGTGGCAGCGTGGTAATAAATTACACCAAGCAACAACCGGCGTACATTACTGGTTTGCTCAGTATATTCGTTTTGTTTGCCCAATATTAATGACCTTAGTATTTGCAAACGTCGCATTTGGTTAATTTTATCTAAGCCCTAAAATAGATTAATAAAGCGAAGTGAGTTTAAAACGTACTTCGCTTTTTTTGTGCCTAAAATTTAGGTAAAGCCTAGGTCTTTATAAAACCTCATTAGTTAAAGATTTACCTTCATTTACTTCCAGCGCGTTAAGTAGGGTTGTGTTTGCTATTTCGGTAAGTGCTTCTTGGGTAAAAAATCCCTGATGCCCCGTTACTAAAACATTTTTAAAGCTCACTAAGCGCGAGAATATATCGTCTTGATTTATTTCGTCGCTGTGGTTTTTAAAAAATAGCTCCGACTCTTGCTCGTAAACGTCAAGCCCCAGGTAACCTAGCTTTTTAGTTTTAAGCGCATTAATACACGCTTTGCTGTTAAGCAGTGCGCCACGAGAAGTGTTAATAAGCATAACGCCGGTTTTCATTTTACTAAATGCCTCATCATTTATTAAATGATGAGTTTGCTCGGTAAGTGGACAATGCAAAGAAATCACATCGCTTTGGCTAAGTAAGGTGTCTATATGGGTAATTGTATAATTGCCAGGTTGTGCGTAGGGGTCGCACACTAATACATTAGCGCCAAAACCGTTTAAAATATTGCACAGCGCAAGGCCAATTTTACCGCAGCCCACAATACCCACGGTTTTATTGTGCAAGTTAAAACCGAGTAATCCGTTTAAATCAAAGTTGTCTTCGCGTACGCGGTTATACGCTTTATGAGTTTTACGGCTAAGCGTTAGCATAAGTGCAATACAATGCTCGGCTACGGCTTCAGGGCTGTAAGCTGGGACGCGTAATACCTTTAAGTTATGTGCTTTTGCTACAGGTAAATCAACGTTATTAAACCCTGCACAACGCAGCAAAATAGTATTTATGCCTTGGCTTGCTAGTTGCTCAATAACAGCGGCGTTTACGGTGTCGTTGACAAATACGCATATGGCATCAAACCCGTTTGCTAAAATAGCGGTTTGTTCGCTCAGGGCTTGCTCAAAATACGTTATTTTTATATCGCGCTGATCGCGTGTACTTTGTTCAAAAAAAGGCAGTTCGTACTTTTGAGTACTAAAAAAAGCAATGTTCATGGTAATAGCCTCGACGCTTAAGTATTTGTAGGGTAGTTAACCTTTAATACATTAAACTACTTTATAAACCTGTGCTTTAGTAGTACGCATTTTATTGATTTAAATTAAGCCTTAAGCGGAGCCTTACTTGAGGTAAACAAAGGTATTTTTGAAGATACCTTTTTACCATCTTTAGTTGCGCTTAACTTTGCGGCTTGCAGTAAGTTGCTTTCTATCACTTGTATAAGTGTTTCGGGTTTAGTGCGCGGTGCATAACGTGCAACAAGTTGCCCTTGTGAGTTAATTAAAAACTTAGTGAAATTCCACTTAATAGCACGGTTTTGCGAAATACCCCGCGTATGCGATTTTAAGTAATTAAACAACGGGTGCGTTTCTGGCCCGTTTACCATTACCTTACCAAACACCTCAAACGAGGTATTAAATTGCTCTTGGTAAAAGTCTTTAATGGCTAAATTATCAAGCGGCTCATTTTGGCCAAACTGGTTGCACGGAAACGCAAGTACAGTAAAACCATGGCCTTTGTATTGCTGGTAGAGCTTTTCGAGTGCGTTTAATTGCACCGAAAAATTACACTTACTCGCTGTATTAACAATAAGTACGGTTTTGCCCTGTAACTGGCTAAGAGAAAAATGTTCGCTGTTAAAAAGTGGTGCATTAAATTGATAAATACTGTCCATAGGTTACCTACTTACCTTTCCCGCTTAAGGAAATTTTATAAAGACTTTCATTCGCTTTTTTATCGACCGGTTGACATAATCGAGGTCTAGTTTCTAAGTTATCAGTTTAATAGGTCATTTTTATGTCAATGAAAGTCGCATTTATAGGTTTAGGCGTAATGGGTTACCCAATGGCGGGGCATTTAGCAAAAGCAGGGCACAGCGTATGCGTTTATAACCGCACACAAGCTAAAGCACAAGCGTGGACTGCAGAACATTCAGGAAGCTTTGCACCAACCCCGTGCGAAGCTGCCAGCAATGCCGACATCGTATTTATGTGTGTTGGTAACGATGACGATTTACGCTCAGTAGTGTATGGCGACGATGGCGTGTTAGCAGGCATGTTGCCGCACACTGTTTTGGTTGATCACACCACAACCTCAGCTGAAGTAGCACGCGAAGTGGCTGCAAAAGCGGCTCTGCAAAATATCGACTTTATAGATGCGCCAGTATCGGGCGGACAGGCAGGCGCCGAAAACGGCGTACTAACGGTTATGGCAGGAGGTAGTGAAGCCGTATTTGCTAAAGTGCAGCCAGTTATGGCGGCGTTTAGTCGTTTTAGCCAACTATTAGGCGGCGTTGGCTCGGGACAACTTTGTAAAATGGTTAATCAAATTTGTATTGCTGGTGTAGTGCAAGGTTTAGCTGAAGGCTTACATTTTGCCAAGCAAGCAGGGCTTGATGGCGAAAAAGTTATAGAAACCATTTCTAAAGGTGCAGCCGGTTCGTGGCAAATGGAAAATCGCTACAAAACAATGTGGGCGGGTGAATATGAGTTTGGTTTTGCCGTAGATTGGATGCGTAAAGATTTAGGCATTGCACTCGATGAAGCTAAAAACAATGGTGCAACACTACCAATGACCGCAACGGTCGATCAATACTACGCCGACGTACAAGCACTTGGCGGCGGCAGATACGACACCTCAAGCTTACTAGCACGCATTGAAGCGCTGCATAAAAAGTAACGTTGTACGTTTTAAAAATTAAAAGCTGCGCTTTTCACGTGAGCAAGCTCAACGTCTACCGCCAAAGTATAGATTTATGGAGATTTTGTAGACGCCAAGCTTGCTTGCGTGACGGGCAAAGCCCGTAAAAATTCAAACAAAAAAACGCGACGCTTAAATCACTATAGCGTCGCGTTTTTGTATGCGTGTATAAGTACGTCTACATCAAATTACATGCTTTGAGCGTAATTATACAGCGCCTTTAAAATTGTCAGGTTTTTTTCGCTGTCGTCATGTTCATGCGCTAGGTTTTCAAGGGTGATCATAAAATCTTGCGCATTAATCGACGGTTGATCTTCACCGTGCATTAACTTGTTTTGGCAATACTGGCGCCATTGGTCAAGCTCTTGTTGGTTTAGCGTTTCAGGCCAGTTACGAGCGCGATATCTAAACAATAACGTATTAAACTTTTTATCTTCAAAATCTAAATTTAATCCAGCCAAATCATCTGGTTTTGCATCACGAATAATCGCAAATTTAGCCTTGTCGGCATGGCTTGTAAACCCATCGTAAAGTAAGTAGTCAACGTTAGTAGTTGCGCTGTAATCGCCTTGCTCGTTAAACACTTCCGTTACTTTATCGCGAAGGTCGGTATTGGCTTTTAAAATAGCTAAGTTAGCTAAGCACTGTTCGCGGTCAATCCCCAAACGAGCGGCGTTTTCAGGCAATAACGTTTTAGCAGGCGCTAAAATAGGGCACTTGTTTAAATGCACCAGTTTTAAGCCAACGGGTAAATCGCCCTCGGCCAAATCTAAGCGTTTGGTGTATAAACGTTTGCGTAACTCTTCAACATTTAAATCAATAAGTACTTGCGGGCTTTGGGTTAAATCAAAACAAATAACCGCGTTTTTATTTACCGGATGAAAGCTCATTGGCGCAACCCAGCTTGTACAGCCTTGCGTTGCAGGTATACGCGACGTGGTATGCACCAGCGGCGTCATGTTAAATACATCAACCAACTCAGCGAGCGCTTTTTTACCACGCAAACCAAAAAAGAAATTATACAGCTTTGGCTGTTTTTCTTTTATTAATTTAGCCAGTGCAATAGTGGCGGTTACATCGCTTAGCGCATCGTGCGCAGCAGCGTGTTCAATACCATTAGCTACCGTTAAATGCTCTAGCTTAAAGCTTGGACTACCGTCTTCTTTTAATGGCCATTCAATGCCTTCAGGGCGCAGCGCGTAACAAGCGCGTACCAAATCAATAATATCCCAGCGGCTATTATTATTTTTGTATTCACGCTCGTAGGGGTCGTAAAAATTACGGTAAAAGCTGTAACGGCTTACTTCGTCATCAAACCGAATACTGTTATAACCAGCAACACAGGTGTTTGGCACACTAAATTCGGCATGAATTTTTGCTATAAACTCGGCTTCCACCAAACCTTTTTTCATCGCCACTTGTGGCGTAATACCCGTAATTAAACACGCCTCAGGGTGAGGCAAGTAATCCGCTTGCGGCTTACAATATTCAATAAGCGGCTCGCCAATAATATTTAAATCAAGATCGGTACGAATACCCGCAAATTGGCTCGGCTTATCCTTCTGAGGGCTCGCTCCCCACGTTTCGTAGTCGTGCCAATAGATTGTTGCTTGATTTTGCTCTTGATATGCCATGCTGAAAACCCTGAGTAGTTAACTTAAAAACACCTAAATACGTGCCAAGTTACTAAAATAATGAATTATTTAGATTATGGCATATGGGCGAGGGAGTTTATAGGTTTGGCGGAAATTGAGTGTTTAAATTAAAATTCAGTTAGATAGTTTTAGCTAAAGGTAATTAGGCAAATATTTATATAATATAATGAAGTGTTAAGGTTGTAATTTTAATTTACACATATTTAAAATTTGATTTTTTTTTAAAGTGGTTAATATTTAATGGTGGGCCATTTAAAAATGGTTGATATGAAATTTTTTGTAGGATATTTTTTAATGGAGTTATACTTATGTTTGAATTAAAAGTTTTTAGCAACTTTAAGCTAGTGTTATTTTTTTTATTTCTGTTTCCTTGCATTGCAATTGGAGCACCAGTAAATGAATGCGACAGACCTAATCAACCTGAATATTATTATGATTTTTGTCCTACGACTAAACAAGTAAGGGATAGTGTTATAATTGAGCAAACTGAGGTTCATGAATCTTTCGGCGAGAGTTTTAAAGTAGATTACACATTCGAATCGTATACAGAGGTCCAGAAAAAAGGTGCCTTTATTGTTCAGGAAAAAAAGAAGCTAAAGATAAATAAAATAGATGTTGAAGTTAAGAACGACTATTGTGACATAAGAAAGTGTGATCTATCCGACTATGAGTTTTTAATAAATAATAGGTATGGTAACGCGGAATTATTTCTTAGAGGTATATGGTCAGAAGCCACGAAAGAGCGGGTTAGTCAAAATATACTCATAACAATATTAGAGTTTGATACAAAAGCTAAGCTAGTAGACGTACTGAAGCTTTTTGATACGATTGGTAATCACCTTGATAAAACACTATACATAAAATTTGTGAGCCCTCATGGTAATGTCCAGGCATATATCAGGTTATCTTATGATGCTGTGAGTTTAGATTTTAAATTTACTGAGTATTTATATCGGAAGCAGGAAGGAGAGGATGTTAGTTGGATAGGTAACAGAGATTATGACTTAAATGCATCAAATGCATTGTGGGAATTCATGTGGGAAAGAGGCCTAAGAAGAACCAAACGTTGTATAAATACTATAGTGAGAGTTAACAATCCGCTTACAGGGCAACAAAATGAGTTCCTTGGAACGGAGTGTTGGTATACTCATTAACTGGTTTTTAAATACTAATCACTATATTGGTACTAAAACATAATTATATAGCATGTACATTTTCAAAGTACATGCTGGTTTTACTAATATATACTATAAGTTCAGCCAGTAATTTGGCTGAAATATTTAAGCTTAATTTCTATCAAAAAATTGAGATTCAACATATTTCATACCTCTCTATGGACACGGTTTGTTTCAATAAATACTATATTTTAAATAATTTAGCTCAACTAAGTTAAACAAAGATGTGGGCAAATGCCGCTGTAGATTTTTTACTTACCAGTGATTGCTTGTTGCTTGGACTGCTCGGCCAAATCCAATAATCATACATCTCATAGAATTGAATCCTAACTTAACAAGAGGACATGGTCCTGCATGTTTTAGCAAATAGTTTTGAGGCGCTAGAATCTTGACTTATTATTAAAAGGACATCTAGTAAAAAAGTATTATTGCGTATTTAAAAGGTGTTAGCCGCTCAATTATTTGGTACCACATATTATTGAATGTATTTGATGGTGGCTAATCTGAGATAAAGGCAGTAAGTCAGAACAAAGCCTGCTACATAAAATGAAATGACGATATAAAATATGCACCTAGTAAGTGGTTCGGTGCTATCAAAAATTTAGCTGCATTAGACTAAAGTCTATAGATTAGATTTGTTCACTTGTTAGGTTTGTTTTAATCGTTTGTCGGTTTTGTGTTAATTCTCTAAAGTTTAGTTGTCGGCGACAAACACGGCTTAACTAATACCAATTTTATTAAAACATGATCATTTTAGCGAATTAAATAACTCACTAACGGCGTTAAAAATTACTTATATAGAACGACTATATTTCATAATTTTTGCCTTGTTATTTACCTATTTACCTGACGCTAAAAAAGCTCACTAGTTTAAACAATTGGCATAACAGGAATATAATCATGAAAACTTTTATCAAAACTATCGCTCTTAGCTCACTACTTACATGTTCAGCTGCTGCAATGGCTGAGCAAAGTGATTACAAATTAATGGTTATTGAAACTGCAACAGCGCCACAGCCACTTGAGCAATCATTTAATAGCTGCGCACTGAATGTTAAGTCAAAAAATTATGCACAAGCGGAAGAAATTTGTACTAAAGCAATCGCACTTTTAAAAGACGCAGATGGCCCTAAATTTAAAGTACGCCAACTTACGTCATTCGCATTAAGCAACCGTGGTGTTGCACGTTTAAAAGCGAATAACGACACGGCTGGCCTAGCTGATTTATACGAAGCAAACCAAATGTCTACAAGTACAATGGTATCGCACAACTTAACTCGCGCTAAAGAAGACCTATCTTTAATAAGCGCTTTATAAAATGCTTACAAAAGTATGATATAAAATAGCGAGAGTAAAAAAGCCCATGTTAGGTTAATTCCTGGCATGGGCTTTTTTGTGTGTTTTGTTTTGATATAAACTGAATTTAAGAAATAATAATGCGGTACATCAGTATTTTAGGTACACTTGTTGTCGCTATTTATACAAAAAATTAGCCCTATAAAAAGCACTAATAAAAAATTTAGTACAAAACTTAATATAATACTAAATACAAAAACATTCTTCTGCCTTGCTTGAGCGAGGTGCAACTACATATTTACTGAGACTAAACCATGGTATCTGCAACCAGCCTAACGGTGCTTGAAATAAGCGCTATATTTTTATCGATTACTGCGTTACTAAGTTATGTGAATCATCGTTTTATAGGTTTACCAACCACCATTGGCGTGATGGTTATCTCGATGCTTTTGTCTATCGGCGCTATATTTTTAGGCTTTTTAGGATTTGATGAAGTAATAGATTACGAAGTAAGTTTACTCGATCAGTTAGATTTTACCGAAGTACTGCTCGATGGCATGCTCTCTATGCTGCTTTTTGCTGGGGCGCTGCATGTAAATATTAGCGATTTAAGGCGCTATAAATTGCCAATAGGTATTTTGGCCTGTGTGGGTACGCTGTTATCGACCGTTATTATTGCTGCCGCGCTTTATTTTGTAATGCCTTTACTTGGGTTTAACTTGTCGTTTATTTGGTGTTTACTGTTTGGCGCATTAATTTCGCCAACTGATCCGATTGCGGTTATGGGTATTTTACAATTAGCGGGTGCGCCCAAAAGTATTGAAACTGTTATAGCAGGAGAGTCGTTATTTAACGATGGTATTGGCGTGGTTATTTTTGTACTTTTATTGGGTGTTTTATCAAGTGGTGATATTCCTACAACGTATTATGTAGCACACACGCTGGCGGTTGAAGCCGGTGGCGGTATTGTTTTTGGTTTGGTATTAGGTGGTATTTTATATTACTTACTTAAAAGTATTGATAGTTACCAAGAAGAAGTACTACTTACACTAGCCGGTGTTATTGGTGGTTATGCACTTGCAAGCCATTGGCATTTGTCGGGCCCGCTTGCAATGGTAATGATGGGCTTAATGGTGGGTAATCATGGCCGTAGTATGGCTATGAGCGATAAAACGCGTCAATATGTTGATTTGTTTTGGGAACTGATTGACGAAATTTTAAATGCTATTTTGTTTGTTTTAATAGGGCTTGAAGTTGTGATGATTGCCTACTCAGGTAACTTATTTATAGCAGCCGGTTTAACTATTATTATTGCGTTGTTAGCACGTCTTATGGTTGTTGGTATAACCACCACTACTTTTGGTAAACAGCTTGAGCTACCTTCGGGCGCGTGGAAAGTATTAACCTGGGGTGGCTTGCGAGGTGGTATTTCGGTAGCGCTGGTACTGCAATTACCCGATGGGAACGAGCGCGATATTTTATTAGCACTGACTTATGCTGTGGTGGTGTTTTCTATTTTGGTTCAAGGTTTAAGTATTGGTAAGGTTGCTAAAAGCATTCGTAAGCCTATTTAAGCGGCGCTGTTTAAACACAAGGTGGTGATGAGGGAGTAAACAGCACCTTGCTACCTGCAAGTAAATTATCTGGAATGGTTTTAGCAATATAATAAAATAGCCATCAACTATTTTATTATATTGCATTTTAAAGTGTGAGATTGTTTGTAACTGTATGTAGTTTAATGAATTTAAAATAAGGTGTTAGACTAAAGTCTATAGGTTAGATTTATTCACTTATTAGGTTTGTTTTTATCGTTTGTGGTAATTGAGCTAACACTCTAAAGTTCAGTTGTCGGCAACAAGTACGACTAACAAATACCAATTTTATTAAAACATGATTATTTTAGCGAATTAAATAACTCACTAACGGCGTTAAAAAGTTACTTATATAGAACGACTATATTTCATAATTTTTGCCTTGTTATTAAGCTATTTACTTGACGCTAAAAAAGATCACTAGTTTAAACAATTGCCATAACAGGAATATAATCATGAAATTTACACTTTTAAAAACCATCGCTCTTGGCTCATTATTAACTTGCTCAGCTGCTGCAATGGCTAAACAAGGTGACTATAAATTAATGGTTATTGAAGACTCAGTAACAGCAGCACCCGCATTTGAAAAATCATTTAATAGCTGTGCTTTAAATGTTGAAGCAAGAAACTACGAAGAAGCAGAAGCTATTTGTACTCAAGCAATTGCTTTACTTAAGCAAAGCCATGGTCCTCGTTTAAAAGTACGTGAACTTACATCGTTTGCATTAAGTAACCGTGGTGTGGCTCGTATAAAATCACAAAAAGACACTGCTGGTATTTCTGATTTATATGAAGCGGTTCAAATTTCTAAAAACTCACTTGTAACGCATAACTTAACTCGCGCTAAAAAAGAGTTATCTCTTTAATATTAAATTTATAGCTTGAACTAGCTGTAAAATTCGCGAGTATCAAAACCCCACGTTAGGTAAAGCTTAACGTGGGGTTTTTGTATTTGTATTAAAACACATTTGTTTACAAAAAAACCTCTACCACTAGGCTTCTTTACACTTGGTATATATAGCTTTTATTGGTGAAAAAAGTTAATGATGGCTTAATTTAACATTCCGTGCAGGGATATAGATACAGGGCATGTTAACTTGTTGCCATCCCCTATAAATATTCAATAATTTCTATTGTTTAAATTTATGCAGGTTGATATGTACCTGATAAACACTATTTTTAATCTGTATTTTACTCGGTTTTACTGTAAAATTACCGGGTTAACACTTGTTAATTGATACTTACAATTGTTATTGCTCGTTAAATATTCAAACCAATTTAAGTAGAGCTTATGATTTTTTATATTAGTGGGTTAAGTTTACTGGTTATTATTTTATGCATATCGCTTTACGTAATTTACAGCAATGTGCATAAAAGTCGGGTAAGAAAATCCAAAGAATACAATGTACTGTTTGATAAAGACACGATAGTGGATGAACTAATCACTCAACTAACAGAAAAAAATCAAACACAAGAAAACCAAGATAAAACAGCTAAAGGTAAAGAAGAAATCCTTGCAACATTTGTTGAGTTACATCGCTCTGGTAGCTTTTGTGCACATTTGAGTGAACAGGAAATTATTTACTTTGTTAAAAAGAAATTAAACATGGAGAGTAATAAAAATGGATAGCGAAAAAGCAGTCCCAGCAGTGAAAAGTGACTCATTTATGAGTCGATTTGGTCGTCGTAATGTAATTGTTGTGTCATCAATTGTTGTTGTATTAGCCGTAATTGCAACGCTTACATCGCAAGTTGTTTCGTGGAATGAAGCAGATGAGCGTTTAGTACATCAATCAGCTTTTACAGGTAACTTAACCGTAATAAATCAAGCCGGCCCTTATTTAAAAGCGTTTGGTACTACATCGGCTTATAAAAAAGTAATTTCGATTAACTTTACGGGCGATGCTGGTGCAACAGCAAGCGCAATTGTACCGCTAATACCAATTCGATTTTTAGACACTACAACGGGTGGCGCAAGAGGTGTTTCTCGTTTTAGATTACCGGGCAATGTACCTGCAGCTGAATCGGGTGCTTTACGTGGTTTACTTAAAATACACGAAGAGTTTGGTTCACAAGAAACGCTAATATCTAATTTATTAATGCGTGCGACCACTGAAAATGTAAAAGCGTCGGCGCGTATGATGTCGGTAGAGCAACATTACTCTGGTGGTAATGGTCAATTAAGCCAAGATTTTGCTGATCAATTAACAAACGGTATTTTTGTTACTGAACAGATTATTAGTACCGGTGAGCGCGATAAATCTGACGACTTGGGTAATTTAAGTAAACAGCAGCGTGTAACGATTAATATTAAAATGGACGACGAAGGTAATACACTACGTAATGCACCTATTTTAGGCGCTTACGGTATTACAGTAGTTGATGCCAGTATTATTGATATTGATTATGAGAGCAAAGTAAACGCTCGCCTTGAAGCCCAAAAGCAAGCAGCTGCTGATGAAGCACTAGCGCGTCAAAACCTTAAAAAAGCAGAGCAACAAGCACGTACCGAAGTGGCTTTAGGTGAACAAGCAATTGCTAAGCAACGTGCTGAATCTGAAAAGCTAAAAATAAAAGAGCAAATTGATGCTGAACGAATTAAGGCAAATGCCATTATTTCTGCGCAGCAACGAGTGGCTGTAAAAGCGGAGCTTGCAAAAGAGCAAGAAGAGATTTTAAAGCAACAACGTTTAGAAGCATTAGGTATGGATGTTTTAGCTGAAGCTCGTTTAAGAGCTAAGTCTGCTGCACTTGATCCTAAGTATGTATTTGATGAAACGCTAAAAGCAGAAGTTAAAATTCAAACTGCTTTATTTACGAGCTTAGGTAATAGCCGTTTAGTACCTGAAATTGTAATAGGCGGGAGCCAAGGCGAGCAAAGCAATGGCTCTGAATTTATGCGTTTATTAGCCGCTGATGCTGCATTAAGCCTTAAAAAACGTTTAGAAAAAGAGAAAAAATAAACGATTAGTTAAGTATTGTACAAATAATAAAAACGTTGGCTGACTTACATCGGCCAGCGTTTTTTATTGCGTAAATTTTGCTATTGTATGGCGCGGCTTAGCTTGTAAAAACAGGCTTTTTAAATTATGAAATAAAAGAGTGAGCAGTATTTATGGACTCTAACAGTAAGCAGTTTATTTTAGATTTAGGGCAAGAGCATATTACCATTCAGCGACGATATGAAGCGCTGGGAGCGTTTAACGATTTTTTGATTGCTGTGTGGTTTTTAATTGGTAGTTTTTTCTTTTTAAATGACTCACTAATAGAAAGTGGCACATGGTTGTTTATAGCGGGCAGTGCTCAATTGCTTATAAAACCTGTTTTGAAGTTGATCAGCTTAGTACATGTTAGTCGGGTATTTCATTCAAATAAAACTTCATAAATAAAACCATAAATACGACTCATGATGAGTTCAGTTATTATGGCTAATAATTTACCTTTATAGGTAAATCACTGGTTATGTAAATATCAAGGATAGAAAAGTGGAAGTACTTAAGTGGATTGCAATTGTAATAGCTACTTTATTAATTATAGGCTTACTAATCCCCGAAAAAATAAGGATCCCGGTAAAAGGTGCCACAAGTAAAGATTGGAACCACAATACGTTTTGGTACGATCCTTGGGGTAGGTCGGGTGTGCACAAAGGAATTGATATTTTTGGCATAAAGAACACTCCCGTAGTCGCCTCAACAAACGGTGTTGTTATATTTTCAGGTGAGCTAACCCGAGGCGGTAAGGTGGTTGCAGTGCTTGGGCCTAAATGGCGTATACATTATTTTGCACATTTAAATGACTACTCGGTAAGTACAGGTGATGTAGTAAGCATAAACAGTCAAATTGGCTTGCTGGGTGACACCGGAAATGCAGCAGGGAAACAGCCTCATGTGCATTATTCTATTTTATCGTTAGTGCCCATGCCGTGGCTTTATACAACGCAAAGCCAAGGCTGGAAAAAGATGTTTTTTTTAAGTCCACACGATAAATTAAAAACTAACTAGCCTGCAACAGGCGTTTTACCTGCGCGAATATTTTTAATGCTTTTAATAAACATATAAATACAGGTAGTTATTAAACAGCCTGCTAAATAAAACACAATACCGTTTGGTGCATCAGATAAATTTGCAGCAAGCATAGGGCCAAATACCGAACCAATACTGTAACTCAGTAGCATAACCTCAGTTGCTGAGACTATTTTAGCCATTGGCAGTGAGTCGCACGCAAGTGTTATAGCAATCGGGTAAAGTGCAAAGCTGCACGCGCCTAGTATTAAGTAGCTCACTATTAATCCTGTTAAAGTGTTTGCTTGTAATATACCCACAGCACCGGCTGCGCCTACTAAGCAAAACATACCCATCAATAAGCTTTTTTCAAGCCGAGTAGATAAGTAACTCACAAGTGGCTGCACGACCATGCCGCCTAAAATAATAACCGCCATAAGTGTCCCTGTGTACTGAGCTTGATCAGTCTGCGCTGAAATATAAACCGGCATTAAGCCGTAAATAGGGCCCAGTAATAAGCCTGAAGCTAAGCATCCGAGCATAGCTGGGTGGCTTAGTGTTTTTATTTCTTTTAGTGGTAGTTTTTCAAGGTGCTGTTTTTCGGGCTGACCTTTGGTTATTAATAAAGGCGCTAAAATAGCTAAAAATAATAACGATGCTACAAATAAATAAGGCGTTGAACCTTCGGTGCCAAGCGGCCCTATAGCAAGTTGACCAACCGCGCTGCCGCCATAAAGTGAGGTCATGTATAAGCCCAAGCGTTTCGCACGCGACTTTGCTGTGTTGGTCATTAATAACCATGACTCAACAACGACAAACACACCAGCAACAGCAATACCTGCAATAAAACGAGCCGCTAACCAGTTACCCATATTTGGAATAGCAAGTTGTGCCAGTACGCTTACAATTAATAAGCTTAAAAATAATATAAAAGCGAATCGATGACCTATTTTTACCACCACGCGTTCAATGGTTGTAGCGCCAACAAGTAAGCCAAAGTAAAAAATGCTCGCAAGCCATGGTGCTAGGTTTTCATCGAGTTTAAATGCGGGTAACGACAGCGGAATAAGGCTCATTAAAAAGCCGGATGCGATAGCAAAAAATGACAGCCCAATAACAGGCGCTAAAGGGTTGTTTGGGGTGCTTGTGGCGGCTAGTTCGGCCATGTATGTTTATCGACTCTTGAGGGTAAATAACCACTGTTTTAAAGTTTGAGAGGTTACTTTAATAATAAAATTTGCGCGAATTTAGAGCCAAATTAAAGATAAGTAAAGTGATTTTTATTAGACAACATAAATAAACTTTAAAACGATCGTTTTGGTAAATTATCGGATCTATTATGCTTATTGTTGTAGTGTTTTTATGTAGATATTGTTTTATATTTGTGAGCATTTATTTGGGCGTGTTGCTCTTTGTGGATTGAAATTTGTTCAATCTAGGGGCGATTAAATCGCGGCGCGAGGTTTGTAACCTAGCGGGCTAAGTAAAAACCGAGCAAGAAAGAGTTAATCGTCCCTAGAAAGAACCCAAGGGGCAGCGCATGTTTGGCATTTATGCTGCGTTATCGCCTATTTATGGGGAACAACCACACTACATAGGCTCTGCCTTGCTTAAATACCAAACAGCCTGCTGCAAAATTAATCACGAAAGGTCAACACGCCCTAGTTAAACCCTATGTAAAATAGGGCTTAACAGATTTTTAAGGCAATAAACTTAGTCGTAATTTGTTTATTGCATTGCCACCGCAAGCTGGTGGTATAAACCAATACCAACAATCACATTAAATGGGAAAGTTACACCGAGTGAGCTCAGCATAGCAAGACCAATATCGGCTTTAGGAATTGCCGCTTTTATTGCTGCAGGTGCAGCTATGTAAGAGGCGCTGGCTACTAAACTTCCCAATATAACAATCGAGCCTAATTCTAAATTTAAAAGTGTGCCTACTGCTGTGCCAATCGTGCCTAAAAATAGCGGAGTGACAATAGCAAAGACCGCGAGCTTCCAATGCTTCCAGGGGATAGGGCGAAGAGTTTGCGCGGCTACCAAACCCATTTCTAGTAAAAATAATGCCAGCACAACTTTAAAGCTACTGGTTAAAAGGCTGGTTACTTGGCTACCTTGCACGGTGCCGTACATCATACCGATAACCACGCCGCCAACGAGTAAAATTACACTTTTGTTGGTGAGTGTTTCGTGCCAAAGCGACTTTAACGACAGCTCACTGTTTTGGTTGTTTTCTTTATCGAACTTTCGGTAAAGCAATAAATCAACAATGATTGCAGGAAGCTCTAGCATCACTAAATACAAGGTTACTTCTGCGCCTACTACCAACTTAGCTGACTCGGCATAGGCAAGCGCTACAGCAAATGTACCAGCACTCACTGAGCCGTAATGTGCGGCAATACTGGCGCTATTAGCAACAGAGAGTTTAATCATGTATTTTAAAATAGGGTAAAGCATAACTGGTATAAGTGCGCCAAGTAGCATTACCGAACCCATCTCTGGCAGTAGTTGCCAGCTTAAATTACCGTGTAGCACCATACCGCCTTTTAAGCCGATGGTTAACATAAGCAATAAGCTTAATGTGTCGTAGGTGGCTTTTGGAATGGCCAAGTCCGAGCGTAAAACACCCGCCACTAATCCTAAAATAAAAAACATAACAACAATATCTGGCACAGACTTTCCTTACTAAGTGGTAAATTAAGTGGCGCTATTGTAGATAAAACTTTGTATAGTAAATAATAAAATAAATACGAGTTACATATAGGCATTTATCTATGGGTTGTTTGTTAAGAGGTAGGTATGGATTTACGACATATTTCGTTTAGGTTGCTTGAAGTATTTATGAGCGTAGTCAAAACGGGCTCAATAAGCGAAACTGCAAGACGCTTATATCTAACGCAGCCAACGGTATCGCTACAAATAAAGCGATTGCAAGAAGCTGTAGGCGAGCCACTACTTCTTATACAACAGCAAAAGTTACACGTGACCGATGCAGGGCTTGAGCTATTTAAAACATGCCAACAGGTATTTGGACACTTTGAAGACTACCAAGATTTTTTAACCGAGCTTAATGGCGGAGCACGCGGCCGTTGTAAAATTGCCATGGTTAATACCGCTCAATATATTTTACCAAAACTGCTTGGCCCATATAGTAATTTACATCCCCATGTTGAACTCCCGCTTGAAATAGGTAACAGGGCAGAGGTGCTTGATAGGTTTGAGCGAGGAGAAGACGACATTTATGTATTTAGCCACCCGCCGTCGCTTGAACATGCACAAGCTGCGCGCTTTTTGCATAATCCACTGGAGTTTATAGTGCCGCTAAATCACCCTTTAGCTCACGTAAAAGCCGTTAAATTAACTGATTTAATGCAGTATCGCTTTTTACTACGAGAAAATGGTTCAGCAACGCGTATGTTATTTGAAAGCGAATTACAAAGCCGAGGCTTAGTGCTGAGCGATAGCGTGCAAATGGCGAGTAATGAAGCAATACGCGTCGCGGTTGCATCGGGGATGGGGATCGCGGTTTTATCACGCCATGTACTAGCAAAAGACGATACAAGCTTTAAAATTTTAAACGTAACCGATACAAATTTAGCGAGCCACTGGTACTTTGTGATACGAACCGACAGGCACATATCGCATGCTGCACGTAACTTTTTAAAGTTTGCGCAGCAGCACGTAGAGCAATACTTAGATACGCAGTGGGTGCGTAATGAGTTACATAACTTAAATCTTAAGTAGGCTGTTGATCACTCAACTAAGAAAAAACTTAAATTACTTATTACACTCAGCTCATAAAGCTCAACTGAAGACACACTTTTTATAGGTATTAATTGAGGCTGCACCTAAAACGGCGGTTCTATCTCATTTTATGAATCGGTCATTAAAAAATCAGCAACCGTTTAAAAAATCGTTAATTAAATCACTAAAAAGTAACGTAGTTTTTGCATAAGATGGTTTAAAAATAAACTTATAAAGTATTACGCATAAGAGTGTTGCGAGTCGCTAGTTTTATCGCTATTTTAAAGGCTCTCTCATAGATGGATTTTATTATGCGCATTAAATTTTTAGCGAGCTTTTATTCTTTCTTCTTGTTTGCACTGTTTGGTTGTGACGACCAAAGTATGGCAATACAAGCAAGCTCTCAGCTAAATAATAATGCAAGTAACTTACCCTCTAATAACAAAGTAAACACGCCTCCAGTAGCTCAAACAAACGAACCCGCTTTAGTGGTCGGTATGCTAGCAACACATTGTAAAAGTAGTGAAGCAGCCTACATTAACGCAAAAATGCATAAAGTTGTGCGTAACCCAGATGAAAATACAGCCTACAAGTTAGAGCCTACCGATAAAGTGCTTTCTATTTGTGTTGCAAAAGATGACTCATCACTTAGTTATCGATTTGGTAGAGTTAATGACATAGGGCTTGAAAAAGAAGCCACTCCAGATGCACCATTTGGCAGTTACTACAGGCAAGTAGGGCGTATTGGCGAGAGTATTTTATTTTTTAGTAATGGCGAATATCATTACTACATTATTAACTCAGGCGGTATGGGTAGTGGTGTAACCGTTAATGTTTATAAAAACGATACATTAATTTCTGAGTTGTTTTCGGGTAATGATCCTTATAATGATTTTGTTATAGCAACCGATTTAAACTTCCCTAAAAAATTGGTGAGCGAAAGGCAGCCATTTAACAAGCAAATGCAGTAAATAATGACTCCACAGCAGCAAAACGTTATAGAGCAAGGGCACTGGTTTAAAAATCGTAGCGCTTATTTAAAAAGTTTTTTATTAACGCAGGGTAAAACGCTCTCGCTTAAAGCTCAGCAATCGTTATTTTTGCGAGGGGATAAGCACGATGGAATTTATGCCGTGCTTAACGGAGTAGTGCGTATTAGTGGCGTAAGTAGCGAAGGAAAAGAAGCCGTATTGAGCTTTATTGATTCATCACTGTGGTTTGGCGAAGTTACCTTGTTTGATGGTGGCCTGCGTACTCACGACGTATATGCACAAACTGATGTTGTGCTTTTTTACGTGCCCCAACGCGCGCTTGAGCAGCTTTTAAATGAACAGCCACAATATTGGCAAGAGTTTGGTTTATTGCTGGCACAAAAGTTACGCCTTATGTTTACCTCAATGGAAGATCACGCATTACTAAGCGCTGAGCAAAAAGTATGTAACCGGCTTTTAATGCTTAGTGAGCATACAGAGCACTTAACACCACTTGTTTTATCTCAGCAGCAACTTGCTGATATGACCTACCTAACGCGTCAAACTATTAATCAAATACTGCAACAACTTGTTAGCTTACAAGCTATTAGTTTGGGGTATCAACGCATTACTGTTTTAGATAAACAAAAGTTACAGGCACGCGCTGAAAAAGCTTAAACAAACACTTAAATTAAAGCGAATTAGTTGGAACCAAAATTGCTACATAACACCTAAGGCACTAATAGACTTGAGCTAATGACAACAATAACCTTTAAAAATCAATACAGTAACTATAACTCTCCAACAGTAAATAAAGCGGCAAGTTCAAGCGACGTTGCGGCAACTAATCCCCTCCCTAACGAAAAAACTAATGATGTTAAAGGCATAAGCTCAGCTCCTAAAGATCAAACCTTTTTAGAAAGTGCTCAAGAAGCGTTGGTTTATCAGCGCTTAGGTGTAAATAAAAACAAAATAGATGAGTTAAAAGCAGCAATAGAAGAGCTCATTAAAGAACAGCAAATTGATGGCGCAGACCCTAGCGCAATTGCTGATAAAATAGAGGAACTTCAAGAAATGCTTGAGCAAGAATATCAAAAAGGGCGCGAGCGAACGGATATGCTAGGTGAGCATGAGCCGGGTAAAATAATTTCTGCATTTGTTTAATTTACAAAGTGTCGGATACCTGACATTGTTGCTGTACTTACTTTTGCTAAAGTAAGCTTTATATATAAAAATAAAGGCAAAACAATGAAAACACTTCAACAGCAACTTGGTAAATATGGTTTATATCATCGTTCTAAACGCAACGTACTAACGCACTTTTTTGGTATTCCGCTAATTGTATTTGCAGCACTGTGTTTACTTGCGCGTATTCAAATTCCACTAGGTAGTTTAGTAATTGATGGTGCACAGCTGTTTGTACTTGCCTCTGTGGTTTATTATTTTATGTTGAGCTTTTCGCTTGGCTTTATTATGGCCGTAATATTTACTTTACTCCTTGTTGCTGCTCAGCCCATTGCAGCAATGGCTTTTTGGCCTTGGTTGAGTATTGGCGTAGGTGTGTTTGTATTTGGCTGGGTACTGCAGTTTATCGGGCACTATTACGAAGGTAAAAAACCGGCGTTTGTAGATGACCTAATTGGTTTAATTATTGGCCCTTTGTACGTAACTGTTGAACTACTATTTTTAATGGGCTTTTACAAAACATTAGAAGATGAAGTAAACGCAATAGCTGGTCCTACAAAAGCGTAAAATACTTTACTAAGTACCTTTATAAAACCTAATAAATAACAATAAAAGGGCAGATAACGCATGCAATATAATAATAAAACCGTGTGGATCACCGGCGCATCGTCAGGTATTGGTAAAGAGCTTGCTATACAATTTGCAGAACTTGGAGCGCGCGTTATTTTATCGGCGCGCAATGTAGATAAACTAAACGATTTAAAAGCAACGCTTAAAGGTGAAGGGCACTTAGTTGTGCCGCTTGATTTAGCCCAGCCAGAGCAGGTACTGAGCACAATAACTGCAAAACTGAGCGAGCTTCCTGCAATTGATATTTTAATTAATAACGGCGGTGTATCGCAGCGCAGCTTATTTTTAGAAAACGACTTTAACGTGTATCGCCAATTAATGGAGGTTAATTACTTTGGCTTAATTGCACTGACTAAAGCGGTATTACCTACTATGGTGGCAAGGCGCAGTGGCTCAATTGTGTCTATTAGTAGTGTGGCGGGTAAAGTAGGTTCAAAATTTAGAACAGGTTATTCGGGTTCTAAATATGCGGTTGTTGGCTTTATGGATTGCCTACGTGCAGAGGTAGCACAACATAATATTCATTGTTTAACAATTTGCCCAGGCTCTATTAAAACAGCCATTGCGCATAACTCACTAAACGAGCAAGGCATAGCGCAAAATAAACCAGAAGCGTCGATAGAAAATGGCATGGATGTAAGCGTAGCTGCTTCAAAAATGATTCGTGCTATTAGTAATAAAAAAGACGAAGTGATTATTGGCAAAGGTTTAAGTGGTTGGGCGCCTACAATTAAGCGCTTTTTTCCAACTTTGTTTAATAGGCTAAGCGCAAAAACAAACTATAGGTAGCATCGTTTATTTCAAAGGCGTAAAATGCCGTAAATTTGATCAATTTAGAAAAGGATTCTAAATGAAATATTTATGGCTGAGCCTATTTTTTATTGTATTAATTTGGTCTGGTATTAACCCAAAAGATCAATTTACATGGCTGCTTGAAGTTATTCCCGCAATTATTGGTTTAGTGCTGCTAGCAAGCACATATAGCCACTTTAAACTTACCTCTATTTTATACACCTTTATTTTAGCGCATTGTATTGTACTGATGATTGGCGGGCATTACACCTACGCCGAAGTCCCTTTGTTTGATAACCTATTTGGTAGCGAGCGTAATAATTACGACAAAGTAGGGCACTTTTTTCAAGGTTTTGTACCTGCGCTGCTAGCACGCGAAATTTTACTGCGCAAAAAAGTAGTAAATGGTAGAGGCTGGTTAATCACCTTTGTTATTTCGGTATGTTTAGCATTTAGCGCGTTTTACGAATTAATAGAATGGTGGGTTGCAGTATTAAGCGGCGAAAACGCAGAAGCATTTTTAGGCACGCAAGGTTACGTGTGGGATACCCAATCAGATATGGGACTGGCGTTATTTGGGGCTATTTGCTCATTGTTAATGCTTTCAAAAGTACACGACAAACAGCTAAAAAACGTTAAAGATTATTTATAGAAAAACTATATAAACGCTTATAAAAACATTGATAAAAAAGACTACTAACTTATGACCGTAAACATTAGTAACTACTCAATAAGCACAGACAAAAGCAAACTTAACTTTAACGTTATTTATAACTTTATTGCTAATAGCTATTGGGCCAAAGGCATTCCTAAAGGCGTGATGCAATCAGCAATTGATAACTCAATGTGCTTTGGTGTTTACAGCGCTCATAACGAGCAAGTTGGCTTTGCTCGAGTAGTGACCGATAAAGCAACGTTTGCCTATTTAGCCGATGTATTTATTACCCCGCACTCGCAAGGAAATGGGCTGAGTAAGTTGCTCATAAAAACGATAGTTGAACACCCTGAGCTACAAGGGCTCAGGCGATTTTTATTAGCCACTTCTGATGCGCATGGTCTGTATGCGCAATACGGATTTAAGCCAATAGACAATCCAGCAATTCTAATGCAAATAAATCCTGAGAATGTGTATGGTGATAGTAATAGTGAGGTCTATTAAACGGGAGAAGAGCATAGTCCTTTGCAGTGACTTGTTATATACCGTAGTCACGTTCAACTTTGGATATACGAACCTTAAATGAATCATACCAAGACTTACGGCCAGTTTTTTGAGCTTCTAAGTGTTCAGAGTTAGCTTTCCAATTTTTAATTGAATCTAAATCTGCCCAATAAGAAACAGTTATACCGACATTTTCTCTTGCTGATTCTATACCCAAAAATCCGGATTGTTGTTCTGCAAGCTCAACCATCCTATTTGCCATTTCACCGTAACCATTATCACCTTCTGTTCGTGTGGAAGTGAAAATAACAGCAAAATATGGAGGTTTAGGTGTATTAGCTATAACTGACATTGATGCTCCTAGGTATATAACGAGCCTGTAGATTAACTCGTTTTTTATTTGTTTTTATTGATAAACAAACCATAGCTGAGTTCCTATTTTGGTTCAATTGATTACTGTGTTTTTCATAGAATATAAAAGCTGGTTTGGTGTTGTTTCAATTGGCATTTTGGACGTTCTTTCGCGTGTTTGAGTGGCTTTATTGAGGTTAAAAGGGCTTTGCCTCATCAATGCATCGTGTTTTGCAGCTTTTCTATATTATGAACAACAAAATTTAGGATGGGTGTCATTATAATTTTCTTGTGTCATTATAATTCTTCTTAAAATTTGCGGTGGAAAGTGAGCTTTAACGCTTGCTGTCCACCTCAGGGCGTATTGTTATGTATTTATGAACGCTCTTCTTCTATACGCTTAGCAAACTTGTTGATCTCTCTTGATAATTTACGTAAAAATTTAGGATCAGATGGGATTTCCATTGTTGCATATGAATCTCCTGCTTGTTCACCTGCATAATTAATCCAAACCGTTGAATAATCATAGGTAAGATATAATCCGCTAGGATCCATATTAAACTTACCTTCTCTACCGCGAACATCAACTGTAAAATCTGCAGGTAAATCTATAAAATGGCCTTTTTGTAACTTCATACCAAACTCCTTTAAATACATAACGAGCCTGTAGATTAACTCGTTTTTTATTTGTTTTTATTGATAAACAAACCATAGCTGAGTTCCTATTTTGGTTCAATCGATTACTGTGTTTTTCATAGCATATAAAGAAGTGTTTGGTGTTGTTTAAATTGGTGTTTTGGAAGGGATTACGACTGTTTGAGCGGCTTTATTTTAAGTTAAAAGGGCTTTCTCTTCTTAGTGCATCGTGTTTTTCAGCTTTTCTATATTATGAACAACAAAATTTAGGATGGGTGTCACTATAATATGTGAGGAACGAAGGACAGCAAGCTGTTTTTTGTCCTTTTGAATGGCTTGTTATGTGCCGATACGCTACAATGTACGGATTAATGTACATGAACACTTTGGAGTTACCCATGGATGCAATTAGTTATACAGCCGCTAGAGCAAATTTAGCAAATACAATGGCGCATGTCTGTAATGATCACGCACCAATTATTATTACCCGTAAAAGTGAAGATCCTGTTGTTATGATGTCATTAGAAGATTATAACGCAATGCAAGAAACTACATATTTACTCAGATCTCCTGCAAATGCGAGAAACCTTTTAGATTCCATTGCCGAACTTGAAGCAGGTAATGGAACTGAAAGAGATCTTATTGAATGAAGTTAACATTCTCTACAAAAGCTTGGGAGCAATATCTTTATTGGCAAACTACCGATAAAAAAATACTTAAGCGTATAAATTTACTTATTAAAGATATTCAAAGAACTCCTCAAGAAGGTATCGGTAAGCCAGAGCCTTTAAAGCATGGTTTATCTGATTATTGGTCTCGACGAATAAACGATGAACATAGAATCGTTTATAAACATCAAGGAGACGCTATTCTAATTGCGCAACTCCGATACCATTACGGCACATAACGAGCCTGTAGATTAACTCGTTTTTTATTTGTTTTTATTGATAAACAAACCATAGCTGAGTTCCTATTTTGGTTCAATCGATTACTGTATTTTTCATAGAATATAAAAAGCTGGTTTGGTGTTGTTTAAATTGGCGTTTTAGACAGGGTTACGGGTGCTTTAGTGGCTTTTATTTAGAGTAAGAGGGCTTCCCCTTCTTAATGCATCGTGTTTTGCAGTTTTTCTATATTATGAACAAGGCAATACAGTTGCCGCAGCGTGAAGTAAGGCATTCACTTTCATTTGACCTCGTAAGGTCAATTTATTCATCCCTTTATTCACCGTAATATACCGCTTTTTATTTAAAGGAAAGCCGGTTCATACAGCCGAGTCGTTTGCCATTCTTTAATAAACAGCTATCGTCGTCCGATTGGGCTGTCTATTTTTACTTTCATCTTATCAACATAGTACAGCTTTTTGTGTGATTAATTATTTATAACAATGCATTCTTCATGCTGTTTTTGTTGGCTTTATTCGTAATAATTAGGATGAGTGTCATCCTAATTTCCCCCTTTTAAAATTTGCAATTAATAGCTAAATTTTACTAGTCGTCCATCTAAGGGCATGTTGTTAGGGTTATGGTTTACACAATATATGAGCTTGAACTCCAAAATCTTTACAGGAACTAATAAAAGTATTTATTAACCAGATTAACTGCACATAGTGTGGTTTACATTTTTGACCTAAAGATAACTTATTTAACTCTACAGCTAACTTTTTTTTACTAAGAAAAGGAGTCGCTAATACTATTCTTTTTATAGCGTTTGGGTTTTGATTAACAGCATCAAGTGCTACTTCTATTTCTTGCCAATTATTAGCACCAATGACCCTGCTTATATTCGTGTTTTCATAATTTTTATGCCATTCATTATCGTATTTTATTTTAAATAACTGCTTTTCTGCTTGAGTTCGCCCAATATTCTTTAATGCTTGTGCAACAACATCATGGAATGCACTAGCTCCATAAGTATCTTTTTTTACAAATTTAGAGTGAATAAACGAAATAGATGGAGCAGCACTATCTATAACAATATGATCAGCCCATTCATCATTCATATCATCACAAATAACAATATTGTCATTTACACTAAATTGATCTTCAACTTTTCGAAATAAAGAAGTGATAGGGAATCTAGTGAAGTGAGGTTTATGCGGTTTCTCTTTCTCACTGCCAATTGAGCTAAAGTTATAACTATCATCAAAGACGTTAAGTATCGACTGGATGTTATCTACTAAACGCTTATCTTCAAAACATGATTTTGAATAATATGAGTAATTCGGAGAGTCGAAAACTGCAGAAAACGGCTTTTCCTTATTTATATAGCTACCGATAGTGTAGGTTTCGGAGCCATTTTCAGTTACAAAAATATCGTCAAGATTCGAATTTCTGATTGTAATTAAGTTTTTGGAGTATGAAACTTTTCCCGCTAAAGTAACCCATTTAACTTTCAATAAGTTGCCATCAATTAAAATAGGTGACTTAAGTCGATTAAAAAGTTTATTAATTTCCCTCTGATTTAATTGGCTACCATCAGCCTTGCTTAAAACAGCGCTACCATTAGAAAATTTAGTTTCAACCTCACTCAAATCGATGAGAATAGCCACGACTTTATGGCCTAAGTCTATAATGTCCTTCAAACAGATCGGAGATGCAAAATTACGAAGAAACTCACTTTCATTGTTGGTTATTTTAATTTCATTTTTAATTTCAATAACCCAATCAATTAAGCCATCAAATGATGACTTTTTATCCCTATGACTAACTCTAGAAGTACTAGGTGTTAAAGTGTATGAGTCTTCACCGACTTTCATTCTAAAATTGCTTGGGATTGATCGGCTAGATGAATTAGATGAAAGGATTCCATTTAAGCTTTTTGCTTCTAATGAGCGAGATCTTATTACAGCATTAGAAATACTCATATTCTTCATGGTAACTCTCTCATATTCAGGATTTTTATTACCATGAAAATGACAAAACTTTTCATAATCATACTCATCTATAAAAGAAGAAAAATGTTTTTCTGGTGAATCGACATACTTCTTCAATATAGCTAAGGCATCACTACATTCAATTAATAATAGATAAGCATACTTTTGTTCTTTAACCGTAGTACCAGATAAAAATGAAGGTTCAGCTTCAATTTTATATGAAACAATGGAGTAGATAACTTTGTTACCAGCGGCTGTTGTATATTTTTCTCTTACGAGATAACTATTTTTAAGGTAGTTTCCTACACGTTCTTTAGAGATTTCTCTGAATGTATCTTCAATAGACTTTACGGTAAGTGCTTTATTGAGCTCATAAAACTGTACATTCTTACTTAAACTTAAATCATTAATCATTTTACAAAATCCTTTTATGAACGACTAAACTCAAAAAATAGCCCTAACAACTTTGTATACGACATTTGTGTTTTATAAACCGACAAATGTCTATATATTACATTGCACCTATTTTAGCCACGAGATGACTTCCGTGTAAACAAATAGTTAACATAGAGCCTGTTTTTATTAGTGTAGGAATACACCAAAATGGTGGAGATCAGTAATATTGGACAAAACAACAATTACTGTTTGTATGTAGGGTAGTTATTAACCACTGATTTATTATTAGTATTAATAAAGGTAAAGTAATTATATTTTTAATTTATAAAAACGGGTGACAGTCTAATTACGGTGTTTGAAATATTTAGGCTTAACCCGTACGCCAGCAACCTATGCGTTTTCGGTTTGAAAGTCGAGTCGTGTTTAATTTATACTGAGTATTTTGCGTAATTCATCATTTATAATAAATTACGCTTTACACTGTTTTTATTGGTTTTCTCAGTAAGAATTAGAATGGGTTCTATCCTAATTCTTTGCGGTGGGGGAAATCAATAAATACTAAACCTGAATAAGTAGGTGCAATACGAATCTACGATTTATTCACTTGCTTTTTTAGCCTCTAGAGTTTCTATTTCATTCCAGATTTTTTCGGCTTCTGCGCTTAACATGGCGTAACTTTTAATATCGCCTTTACGCTGTGCCTGCATGCCTTGCTCTAGTTTTACGTCGTATTCTTTACGCAGTTTTTTTATTGGGTCAGGCTTTAAAAATGAAAACATTAGTATTCTCTTAATTTATTAAATTATATGTATTTAGTGTACGCATTAATGGGCTTAATAGTTCTTGTTTGGTGAAAATGTTTACTTTGCGCTTTAAAAGCGCAAAGTAAACACGGTGTAATTATTAACGTACTGTGTGCTAGTTCTAGTGCTTACGTTTCTGGCTCTAGGCGTTTAATACCTTGGCCATCAATACCTAAATAAATAAAACCATCACTGCCTTGGGCTAGGCTGCGTACTCTGCCTATTCCGTCGAGTATTTTATATTGCTTAACAACTTTGTCCTTTGAGAGTTCCAGTGCGCTAATAAATGCAAATTTCATTGATGCTAATAATAGCTTACCTTTAAGCTTTGGGTATTTGTCACTCGTTACATACAACATATCGGAAGGAGCAATTGAAGGGGTCCAATGTAATACGGGCGATTGCATGCCGTCTTTTTCTTTAAGGTCTGTAAACTTGGTGCCGCTGTAATTAACGCCATAACTTACTAAAGGCCATCCGTAGTTAGCGCCTTTTTTTATAATGTTAAGTTCATCGCCGCCGCGTGGTCCGTGTTCGTGAGACCATAAAATATTATTTTGATTATCAAACCGCATACCTTGTGGATTACGATGCCCATAAGACCATACCGCATGTTTTGCATCTTTTTGTTTAACAAACGGATTGTCGCTTGGGATATTACCATTTTCGTGTAAGCGATAAATTTTACCGCCGTCCCGCGTGACGTCTTGCGGGTTTATGTCGCGCGAGCCGCGATCGCCAATTGAAAAATAAACATAACCTTCATCATCAAACACAATACGGCTGCCGTAGTGTTGGCCCTTGGTACTATTATGCTCGCCTTTGTATAGCAATTGCTGATCAGACAACTGCGTATGATCGCTACTTAGCTTGGCGCGCATTAAGGCGGTGTTACTTCCGCTTCCTTTGCCTTCACTACTTGAGTAACTAAAGTACAGCCATTGGTTTTGCTTACTATCGGTGTGTAGTGATAAATCAAGCAATCCACCTTGGCCATTAGCGTCAATGTTGGGCAGCCCTGAAACCTTAGTTAACGTAGTTGTATTTTTAGGTAATAAAAATAACGTTCCACTGCGCTCAGATATTAGCAAGTCACCATTAGCTAAAGGCTCAATAGCCCAAGGTATAACCACACCTTCTGCCGCTGTTACTGCGTTAACGTTAAGCGGTAAAGTATCGAGCTGTTTATAGTTTTTTACGTAATCGCTTTTTGCATGCGCGGGGGCGTTAATAGCAAATATAGCAACGGCTAAGCCTGCACTTATTAGTTTAGGGAGTGTGTTATGTGACATTAAATTTATCATTATGGCTTCCAAAATTAATCCAATCTTACATAACCTTAACATGGCATAAATAAATTTGTTAAGCGTTGAGTTGAATGAAAAACACACACTTATATTTTTATACGATGGCCTTTTAACAGAAAATTGTTTTAGCAATTAGCGCTAATAAAAAATTGAATAATTACTCTATTAGGGTTGAAAACTTAAAATTTGAGCGTACACTTGTGCGCTGAAGTTTGAGCGTACACCTGTAAGTTCAAACGTTAAGTATTTTACGATCCAAGAGATTAATAGTGATGATAATTAAAGTATTAAACCAATTTTCAAAATGGTTTTTACACCATCAAAGTTTTGCAGGCTACATAGAGCCAATAATGCAGGTGTTTAAACCTGCATGGCGTGCAGGGCAGTTTAGAGCGCAAGTAGTTAATACGACGGTGCTTGATGGCGGCTTTTTAAGTGTGCAACTTAAGCCAAGTAAATATTGGCAGGCACATACGTCAGGGCAGCATATAAGTTTAACGGTTGAAATTAATGGGCGATTATTAACACGCGTTTTTACCGTGGCTTCAAGCGCTCAGCAATTTAAAAATACAGGTTTGGTGCGCTTACTAATCAAAACAAATGCGCAAGGGCGCTTTACAGGCTTACTCAGCAGCGCATTAAAAGCGGGTTTGTGGTGCAATATTTCTGCGGCAAACGGCGATTTTGTATTTAAAAACACACATACACCAGCTACTTTTGTTGCCGGTGGGTCGGGTATAACACCTATGCTGGCTATGCTTGATGATTACTTAAGCCAAACTACGCAAAAAGTGTCGTTGGTGTATTACGCAAAAGCCACTGAGCATCAATGTGTTGATGAACTGAGTGAGTTTGCGGCGCAATTTGAGCATTTTTCGTTTTTATTATTAACGCGCGAGCAAGCAAGCGATATAACCAGCAATATTAAGCCGTGGGAAAACCCAGACATTTACTGCTGCGGCCCTGCTGCATTTATGCAAACGGTGAGCGATTTTGCTAAATCGCATAAGCTAAATTACTACCAAGAAGCCTTTGGTTTAGCACTACCTAGCTTGAGTGATGATAGCCAATTTAATGTAAAAATTAACGCCAGAGCTCATGTTGTATCGGGCAACGATGTTTTACTGACTCAGTTTGAAGAAAAAAAGCTACCCGTTAAACGCGGTTGCGGCATTGGTATTTGCCATCAATGCCAATGTATTAAAAAGTCAGGCGTGGTACGTAATTTAAAAACAGGTGAATTGAGCGACAACGGCGAGCAGTTAATACAACTTTGCGTAAGCCAACCTGTTAGTGATTTGGAGTTACAATTATGAAAAACATTAACTATGACATGCTCGCAAACGAGTTAGATGCCATTAAAATGGACACCCTTGGCAAAGTAGGTCAACAAGATGCTGACTATATCCGCTCTGTTGTGCGCAAACAGCGAGTGTGTGAATGGAGTGGGCGAATTTTGCTAATGCTTGGTTTTATTCAACCATTAGTATGGGTTGCAGGCGTGTTGTTATTAGCGCTTGCTAAAATTTTAGACAATATGGAAATTGGCCACAATGTAATGCATGGTCAATACGATTGGATGAACGACAAGCAACTTAACTCACAACACTATGAGTGGGACATTGCGTGCGACGGGCAAAGTTGGCACCGCGTTCATAACTTTGAGCACCATACATATACTAATATTATTGGTAAAGACAGAGACTTTGGTTATGGCTTGTTGCGTTTAAGCGATGATTTTAAATGGCGCTTTAAAAATGTATGGCAGTTTTTTACGTATATTAATTTAAGTGTGTTATTTCAGTGGGGCGTGTCGTATCACGAGTTAGCTGCAGAACGTGTTTTTATTGGTAAAAAGAAAGAAAACCGTGAAGGGCTTGTATCTCACGCTACTTTAAAACAACGTTTTTTTAGTAAAGGCGCTCGCCAGTTAATTAAAGATTATGTGATATTTCCGTTACTTGCAGGGCCTTTATTTTTATGGGTATTGGCGGGTAACTTGGTTGCAAATTTAATCCGTAATTTATGGACATCGACCATAATATTTTGTGGTCACTTTACTGAAGAAACGCAAACATTTAAACAAGAAGACTGCGTAAACGAAACCCAAGGGCAGTGGTATTATCGCCAAGTACTGGGCTCGTCTAATATTAAAGGGCCGCATTGGTTTCATGTTTTAACAGGGCATTTGAGCTGCCAAATAGAGCATCACTTATTTCCTGATATGCCGTCTTCGCGCTATCAAGAAGTAGCGCCTCAAGTACAAGCTGTTTTGAAAAAACACGGTATTGATTATCATACAGGTGGCTTTTTTAGACAGTATACGTCGGTATTAAAACGTATTATTAAATATTCGTTTAAATAAATTATTTGTTTTAAAAAATCGATCTATATAACAGCATAGGTCGATTTTTTTGTTTATAGCACCCAATGCGGTTGATTAGTAAACAGCACTTGCAAAAAATTCTCATAGTTAATTAAAAAAGCCTTACTTTAGCTATGGTTAAATGGCGGGTTATTGTCATACAATGGAGGAAAATAGACCACACAAGAGAGATTAAAATGGCCGCATTTGGTACCGTGTTTATGCCGGAGATGATTCAAGCTCGTTTTTCTGATAATAAATGGAGCGAAAGCTCAATTGTCCCTTCCGATAAACTTGAACTTCATGCTGGTGCGCACGTTCTTCATTATTCAAGTACATGTTTTGAAGGCTTAAAAGCCTTTCGCCATGAAGATGGTTCTGTTTATCTTTTTAGAATGGATGCAAACATTGCACGCATGCAACAAAGCTCAGCGCTATTAAGCTTACCGAGTTTTGACAGCGATATGCTAAAAACGATGATTATCGATATTATGCGTGAATACGCAGATGAAACGCCATTACCGCCGGGTTCTATGTATATTCGCCCAACGCATATTGGTACTGAGGCTGCAATTGGTAAAGCGGCAGCGCCATCAATGAGCTCGCTTTTATACACGTTACTATCGCCAGTAGGTGATTACTTTGCCGGTGGTGCAACTGCACTGCGTGTACTGCTTGAAGAAGATGGCATGCGCTGCGCTCCGCACATGGGAATGGTAAAAAGTGGTGGTAACTACGCCAGTGCTCTAGCACCGATTAGTGCTGCGCGTACTAAGTATCAAGCTGATCAAATTTTATTTTGTCCAGGTGGCGACGTACAAGAAACCGGTGCTGCTAACTTTATACTTATTGATGGCAACGAGATTATTACTAAAGCACTCGATAGCACCTTTTTACACGGTGTTACACGCAACAGTATTTTAACCATTGCAAAAGATTTAGGTATGACGGTAAGCGAGCGTAACTTTACAGTGACCGAGCTACTAGAGCGTGCTGCTAAACCAGGTACTGAAGCGGCGCTTTCTGGCACTGCAGCTGTACTGACTGCTGTGGGTACGTTTATTCATAACGATAAAGAATATAAAGTAGGTACTGGTGAGCCAGGCCCAACGACTGCGCGCCTTCGCCAAGCATTGAACGATATTCAATGGGGTAAAAGTGAAGACAAGCACGGCTGGTTAACTAAAATCTAATTGATTTTACCAGCTCGCATTAAAAAGCCACCGATTAGGTGGCTTTTGTATTTTTAATGCTTTGTGCCATGTTTGGTGCTTAAAATGTCATTTCTATTTTGCCGTACACGTAGCGTCCGTTAAATCCATATGGTGAGAAGCTAGAATAAGCAAATAAACGTGAGAACGTTGTTAAATCGTCAACATTTTCACGGGTTGCATCTGGGTAAACATCAAAAATGTTATTTGCACCTACGCTCAGCGATACGTTTTCGGTAAGCGAGTAGGCGACGTCTAGGTCGGTTATCCATTTTGGTTTTAGTACTTCATTAAGCTCTGCGGTTGATGATGGATCTTGAGTTTCGCCGTAACGCGTAGTTCTAAGCGTTGTACGTATGTCGTCGTTAGTCCATGTGGCGCTTAAATTGTATTTATTACGCGGTGTACTTACTTCAAAGCGACGCAGCTCAGTGCCTGAAAACAAGTTGTCTTGATCGAATCCTGCACCTTGTAGCTCTGCTGGTGGGTCGATGATATTGGTTACTTCATTTTTGCCGTAGTTATAACCTAGGTTAAAGGCTAAATCGCCGTAACCGTCGGTTGCTACGTTATAAGAGGCAACCACATCTACACCACGTGTTTTACTGTCAATTGCGTTTAAGAAGAAACGACCTTGGTTAGCGCCAGTGCCTTGAAGTAAATCGGCAATTGCAGCGCCCGATAAGTTGTTTGATAGCACAATGCGGTCATCAATTAATATTTGGTAGTAATCAACCGATAAGCTGAAATTAAAGTCGGTAGACCATGTAAAACCAACGCCGTAGTTTGTTGCTTCCTCTGCATCAAGACCCGGTGAGCCCAGTGCTTTTGCTACATCACTGCCTGGTGCAAACGTACCTGTTTCGGTTGGTTCGCCATCAACAAATACAGTGGCCACTGAGGTAAAGTATTGCTGCTGTAAAGAAGGTGCTCTAAAACCTGTCGATGCCGATGCACGAATGGCTAAATCTTCAGTGAGCGAATATCGCGTTGCAATTTTACCATTGAGCGTATCGCCAAAATCAGAGTAATCCTCGTAACGCGCTGCAACAGCTATGTTCCAATCATCTGTGAGGTAAGTTTCTAAATCTATGTAAAAGCTAACATTGTGGCGGCTGTTGTCGCCCTCAGATTCTGGGGTAAAGCCTGGAAATACTTGTGCGCCGGCAGCGCCAAATGGGCCATCCTCACCAGTAACCACGCCACCAGGGCCAAATGTGCCTTGTGCGTATGAAGCTTCTTCGCCTGCATCTATTTGGTATCCTTCGCGGCGATACTCAGCACCTACAGCGACACTTACCGAGCTTTCTAAAAAGCTGACGTCTACTTCGCGATTAAAATCTACGTTTAAAGTAAGCTGATCGTAGGTAAGTGTTCCGGCATCAAAGCTTGTTTGGCTAGTCGGGCCGTATGATGTATTTAAGCTATTTATAACACCAAATTCAAATGCATCTTGACCATATACGGCCGATACATCGTAATTCCATTCACTTACAAAACCTTTAGCGCCAAGTGCCAGTGAAAAGTCATCTATATCTGATGTGATAACAGGTAAAAAGCCATCAGGATAAACTTCTTCTATGTTTCGGCTGTCGCTTGCACGACGATAAAAGCCGCCGCCTTCACCTTCACGTTTAGAATAAGAACCAAATGAATAGAGTTCAGCATCGGTAGTGAGTTGTAGAGCTGAGTTATAAAAAACAGAGAAATCTTCTACATCACCATTACCAAAGTTATGATTGTAACGGTTTACTGTGAGTTCACGAGGGTCGAGTGAGCCATCCTCTAATCGAGCGTAGTTTTCGCGTTGGTCGTAGTCTGAACGGTTTGTAGAGTTGCGGTCGCGGTATTCGGTCGAAATGTTTAAAAAGCCATTATCGCCGAGTTCAAAACCCATATTACCTTGTAGCGTTAAAGTTTGACCGTCGGTTAATGAACGATCGCCTCCTTCGGTAAAGGCTAAATTACCATCACTGCCTTCAGATACTGATTTTAGCTGTGGTACACCATCCATTTCAGTTACGTTAGCACCATAAATAGCCGCAACTGAGCCACCGCTACTTGCACTTTTAAGTACAATATTAATAACACCAGCTATAGCGTCAGAGCCATATTGGGCTGCTGCACCATCACGTAATACTTCAATGCGGTCGATAGCATTTGCAGGAATTGCATTCAAATCAACTGATGATGAACCACGACCCGTTGAGCCATTTAAGTTAATTAATGCATTGCTGTGGCGACGCTTACCATTAACAAGTACCAAGGTGTGATCGGGTGCTAAACCACGAAGTTGAGCGGGGCGTACATGGTCGCTACCGTCGGTAAGGGATGCTTGCGGGAAGTTAAAGCTTGGTAATAAATTGCTAAGCAGGGCATTCGTTTCAGTAAAACCTGAGCTTTTAAGTGCGTCGGCGCTAATTATATCGATTGGTACTGCGCTATCTTCTACTGTACGGCCTAATCGGCGAGAGCCAATTACGCTTATTTGTTCGATGTTTTCTTCTGCTTTGGTGTCTTGCTCTGCAGCATTTACTGAGAGCGAACCAAGTAGTGCAGCTGATGCGCTCATAGCGAGTAATATTTGTGGCACCGATTGCTGTAATTTAAATAACGGTTTTCTATTCATGCTGTATTTCCCCATACCCATTGAATTATTTTAGTTTTATACAAAAAGCTCAAACCTTTTTGTTACCTTGAACATATACTTAATTAACAAAGCCAGTCAATTGAATAACATTCAATTAATTTAAGGGTTTTTATAATTACATTTGGTTGTTTTTTATAATGATCATTGTTTTGGTTATATAGCGAAGGTGATTGCTAAGTAATTGATGGGTAATGAATTATATTTAAAAGTTAAATTTAACGTTTAATTAACTGGTAAGATGAGATTGATGGTTTTAACTAATTACGAGTATGAAGGCGTTTCTATTGGGCTGTGACTAGGTGGGTATTAAGTTACAAGTATTACTAAAAAAGAAAAAGATAGAGCCACCCATTAAATGTTAATTAAATTAACATTTGATGGGCGTTTTATATTTTATGTCCTGTTTATTAGAACCTATACTTTAAAACATGAAGCAATTTTGTTTTTATAAGTAATTGGTATAAAAAATAGTGTTAAAAAGAGAATTAAAATTTAATTTTTCCAACAAGCATATCTTTAAACATTACCCAATCTCCCCACAAACTGTAAAAAGGGTGTTTAAAAGTAGCTGGGCGGTTTTTTTCAAAAAAGAAATGCCCGACCCACGCAAACCCATATCCAATAACAGGTAATAGCCACAATAGACTGTATTGTTGTTTTATTAATGCTATTGCGATTACAGCAAGAACAAGTGTACTTCCTATAAAATGTAAGCGGCGGCAAATCACGTTGCGATGCTCTTTTAAATAATACGGGTAGAAGGCTTTAAAGCTTTTAAATGTGGGGTTTGTATTTTGCATTGTGTGCTCTTTTATTGTTTTTTATTTTAATGAGGGCTGTGCTATTAAAGCGTAAGTTTACATTTGTTTACAGCGATAAATGGTGCTTAACGCATCTAAATAGACAAAAGGGCTAAAAGTTAATAACTTAGGCGCACTATTAATAAATAAGAATGGAACTCAGGATGTTTAAACATACTCTAGCGTGTGCTGTAATTGTAGCGCTTAGCGGCTGTTCAGAGCCAACTAATACGGTAACTCAAGAAGAAGTAAAAGCACCTATGAAGCAAGTTAACGCAGTTATATACCCAGAAACAAAAAAAGGCGATGTCGTAGACACCTATTTTGAAGAGGCCGTTAGCGACCCATATCGTTGGCTTGAAGATGATATGAGTAGCGAAACTGCCGATTGGGTTAAAACGCAAAACAATTTAACGTTTTCTTATTTAGAACAAATACCTTATCGCGATAAGTTAAAACAGCGCCTTGAAAAATTAATGAATTACGAAAAGATAGGCGCTCCTTTTACTGAAGGCGATTATACCTATTTTTATAAAAACGATGGCCTGCAAAATCAATATGTTTTGTACCGCAGTAAAGATGGCGGCGACGTTGAAGTATTTTTAGATCCAAACAAATTTAGTGACGATGGCACGACGTCTATGTCGGGCTTATCGTTTTCAAAAGATGGCTCATTGCTCGCGTATCAAATATCTGAAGGTGGTAGCGACTGGCGTAAAATTATAGTGATTGATGCACACACTAAAGAACCTGTTGAAGAAGCGCTTGTTGACGTTAAATTTAGCGGCATAGAGTGGCTAGGCAACGAAGGTTTTTATTATTCAAGTTACGACAAACCTAAAGGCAGTGAGCTTTCGGCTAAAACAGATCAGCATAAAGCGTATTACCATAAGCTAGGTACTGCTCAATCTGCTGATAGTGTTGTATTTGGTGAAACTGATGCGCAAAAACATCGCTATGTTGGCGCTGATGTAACACATGATGGCCATTACTTACTTATTTCGGCAAGTACATCTACCTCAGGCAATAAGCTGTTTATAAAAGACTTAACAAAGCAAAACAGTGAATTTGTAACGGTTGTTGGAAATACCGATTCAGATACAACAGTGATTGATAACGAAGGCAGCAAGCTGTTTTTAGTTACTAACCTTAATGCGCCAAATAAAAAAGTCGTAACGGTTGATGCAAGTAACCCAAGCCCTGAAAATTGGGAAGATTTAATTCCCGAAACCAAAAACGTACTAAATCTTACAAAAGGCGGCGATACCTTTTTTGCCAACTACATGGTTGACGCGATTTCGCAGGTAAAACAGTACAACAAAAAAGGCGAGCTAATTCGCGAAATTACATTGCCAGGCGTGGGTACTGCACGTGGTTTTGGTGGTAAAAAAGATCAAACAACGCTTTATTATTCGTTCACTAACTACAAAACACCAGGTACTACTTATACGTTTGATGTAACTACGGGTGAATCGGGTGTTTATCGTAAGTCGGCTATTGATTTTAATAGCGATGATTACACGTCTGAGCAGGTGTTTTACACATCAAAAGACGGCACTAAAATACCGATGGTAATTACCTATAAAACAGGCATTAAGCTTGATGGTTCAAACCCTACTATTTTATACGGTTACGGTGGTTTTAATATTAGTTTAACGCCAAGCTTTAGCCCCGTTAATGCAGTATGGCTTGAGCAAGGTGGTGTGTACGCCGTTGCTAATATTCGCGGTGGCGGTGAATACGGTAAAGACTGGCACAATGCCGGCACTAAATTGCAAAAGCAAAATGTGTTTGACGACTTTATTGCGGCGGCTGAGTACTTAAAAGATAAAAAGTACACCTCTAAAAAACGCTTAGCACTTCGCGGTGGCTCTAATGGTGGCTTATTGGTTGGCGCCGTAATGACGCAGCGTCCTGACTTATTTCAAGTTGCTCTACCTGCTGTAGGTGTACTTGATATGTTGCGCTACCATACATTTACTGCGGGCGCTGGCTGGGCATACGACTACGGCACCAGTGAGCAAAGTAAAGAAATGTTTGAATACATCAAAGGTTACTCACCACTTCATAATGTAAAAGCAGGTGTTGAATATCCAGCGACTATGATTACAACCGGCGATCATGATGACCGTGTTGTCCCTTCGCATTCGTTTAAGTTTGCAGCTGAGCTTCAAGCAAAGCAAACGGGTAATAATCCAACGCTTATTCGCATAGAAACTAATGCGGGGCATGGCGCGGGTACTCCAACAAGTAAAACAATTGAGCAGTACGCTGATATATTTGGTTTTACGCTATACAACATGGGCGTAGAGTCTTTATAAAAGCGCTTTAACAAAATAGCTAACTTTAATAGCTGAGCAAAAAGGCCGAGTAAATTTAATTTACTCGGCCTTTTTAATGTTTGCTAGTTAGTTATACCAATCTGCTTATATATGGGGTCTATTTAACGTTAAGAAAATTACGCTAGAACTAGGCAAAAATTTTTGTATCTAGTTGTTCTCGGCAATTGCTCCCTGCATTGCTCTACCTCCTGCATCCATGCAGTCGTAAATAAAAAATTTTTAACGACGTTATAGTGAAATTTAATTCGTTAAATTGATCAAAGATTTATGCAGGTTGGTATTATTGCATAGGTGAAAACAATCGTTGATACGTTTTATAGGCGTATTCGTCGGTCATGCCGCTCAAATAGTCACAAATAATACGCATCCCTTGGTTTTGCTTTTGCGCTTCGATGTATTGTGCTTGTGTGGTTTCGGGCAATAAACGCAGCGGATCGCTCGCAAATGCTGTAAATAACTCTATTAGTAAATTTTGGCCTTTAAACTCTATTTGCTGCATTTCGGGGTCACGTATTAAACGTTGAAACACAAAATGCTTAAGTATTTGCAATACACTGTCGTATTGGGCATCTAATTTAGCGGTGTACTTTAAAATAGGGCATTCAAAGGCATCATTTTGAATATCCAAATGTATATGAATAATAAAGGTATTAACCAGCTCACCTATGGCATCTTTTCGCTCAAAGTCATTTTTTGAAAACAAACGCTGAGTGAGCGATTCAAGCATGGTGTTTAACCAGTCAAAGTTAAGTGCTTTTAAATGAGGCAGAGCATGAGTTTGCCAATCGTCTAATGTGAGTACGTGGGTTGCAATGGCATCTTCTAAGTCGTGTACCGCGTATGCTATATCGTCGGCATGTTCCATAATGGCGCTGTCGAGTGACTTATAGGTTGTTTTAGCACGGTATTTATCAATTGCTGCGTGGTTGCCAAGCAGCGCTTTATCGTTTTGACTTAGTGGTTCTACTATCCAATTGAATATGGCTGCATCGTCGTTGTATAAGCCTTTAGCTGGGCGCCAATCATCAGCTTTAATAAATGCACGGCCTGTTGTTGCATCGGGAATGGTATGCCAAAGCGTGTTAATAAACGCAGGGTATTTTATAAAGCCTAGTAAAGTACGGCGAGTAAGGTTCATTCCGTGGCCATTACTGTATGGCTCTAGTTTTGCAACTATGCGCAGTGTTTGTGCGTTACCTTCAAAACCACCATGATCGCGCATCATGTAATTTAGCGCTATTTCACCACCATGACCAAAAGGCGGATGGCCAATATCGTGCGCTAAACAGAGTGTTTCAAGCAGTCCCGTTGATGGAAAATGTGTAAAGTCGCTATGTTGCGCTTTTAAATGGCGCAATATACCGGTACCAATTTGCGATACTTCTAGAGAATGTGTAAGGCGAGTGCGGTAAAAGTCGTTTAAACCAATGCCCATAATTTGGGTCTTAGCTTGCAAACGCCTAAACGCTGCGGCATGAATAATACGCGAACGATCTACCTGCCACGGTGAGCGGTTATCGTTAGGACGATGTTTATATTGCTCTATTATTCGGCTTTGCCATTGTTTATCCATACTGCTTACTCACACATAGTTAATATTATTAAACTTTGCTCAGTATACCCATGGACTTATAAATTGCGAATGAACAAATGCACTACATAGGCTCTGTTTTATCTAAAATTCAAATACACTGCTGAAAATTCAACCGTAAAAGGTCATCAAACCCCAGTTATTCGCGTTTATAAAGTGGCTTAGGTATAATGCGCCTTCGTATGCTTGTGTATAAACCATGCATAGTTGTTGTTTCAAAGAGAGAATACATGTTAAAAACGATTTTTAAACTTTTACTAACCGTGTTTTTCGTATGGGCGCTTGCGTATCCGTTTATGCAAAGTGACGACGTTGATCAGGATGAGCAAGCGTCAGAGCAACTAACAAAAGTGAAGAAAAAAGAAAAACCATTACATAATGTAAAACTGCCAAAGTTTTCAGAATTTAGTGATGTAAAAGAAAAAAAACATGCATTTTTTAGTTTTATTCGTCCGCACGTTGAAGCCGAAAATAAAAAAATATTACAGCAGCGCGCTAAGCTCGAAATAGCACGCATGATGCTACAAAACGATTTGTCTTTAGAAAAAAAGCAAAGTAAAGATATTGCAGTAATATTAAAGTCATACGGCTTACCAACCACAATTAATACCCTAATACTTACACAAGCACTGCGCCGTGTTGATATAATTCCTAAAGAATTAGCGCTTATGCAAGCTGCAAATGAATCTGCGTGGGGTACATCGCGGTTTGCACGTATTGGCCTTAACTTTTTTGGACAGTGGTGTTACACAAAAGGTTGTGGCATGGTGCCAAAACGCCGTAATACCGGGGCTGTACACGAAGTTGCTGCGTTTAAATCGGTAAGAGCAGCTATAAATTCTTACTTTAAAAATATAAATACGCACCCGGCTTATAAAGATTTGCGCGCAATACGTGAAAACTTACGTCTTGAGCAAAAACCAATTTTAGCGACTGAACTTACACAAGGTTTAATGTCTTACTCTGAGCGCGGTGAAGCGTATATAGAAGAGCTAAACACTATGATTAACCAAAATAGAGCCTACTTTGATGAATAAACGGATTTTAAATTGTACTAACGCAGTGTCGTTACTGCTACTGAGCATAACTGCATTTAATGTAAATGCGAGAGAGTTTGTAATGTCGTATGACGGCTTTTACGATCGCTTAAAAGTGGTTAATAAAGGCGATTTTCAATATGCCCGCGTTAACTTTTACATTAGTGATATTGGTACAAATGAAACGTGTGCGATTAAAAGCGGTACTATTTTAACCGAAAGAAACGAGTATCCACTTAACTTTACCGATAAAGCACAATTACTATTGCCGTTCGATAAGCAGCTTGATACCGATAAAGCGGTCATTGTAGTAGAGCCGCAAAACCCTGTACACGATTGCCAATTAAAGTTACAAATAGAAGCAAACGAACTTGAAGGTTTAGCATTTTCAAAGCAGTCGTTATATACCATTAACGAAGAACTTGATGAGTTGTTAACTGATTTGTCTGGCTTTTTTGTAAGCAAGTTAATGTGGTTTTTATTACCAGAGCAAAAGGGCGTAGCAGTTACATTTAAAAGCCCAATGCAATTTGATGATAAAAGCATAACGTGTGAAAAGTCAGTATGTTATTTTGCAGTTGAAGATAGCTGGGAAGACGATAGCGCAGTGCTTGGCGATATATCTCACGTTATTAAAGTAACGCCTTGGATTGTTAAGTAATACCAACCTGCATAAATCTTTGATCAATTTAACGAATTAAATTGCACTATAACGTCGTTAAAAATTTTTTATTTAGAACAACTAGATACAAAAACTTTTGCCTAGTTCTAGCGTAATTTTCTTAACGTTAAATAGACCCCATATATAAGCAGATTGGTATAATCAGCGTTTAGCTAAGTAGCTTACATATAAAAAGCGGCATGTAGCCGCTTTTTTTGTACCAGGTTCAGTACTTGTTTTTATTTAATAAGCGGTGCTGATGAATCGCGCTGCATTAAAGTGGGTTCAAAAAACCGATTTATAACGAGGCTTTTATTTTGATATACGTCTTTAAGTACTAATTTAGCAGCCATTTCGCCCATTTTCCCGACCGGATTATCTATGGTCGTGAGTGTAGGGTATAGGTAGTTTGCAAAAATAACGTTATCAAATCCAACAATCGATAAATCAATTGGTAAGTTATAACCGTGCTCTCGTGCATACTTCATGGCACCGGAGGCCATTTCGTCATTGGCGCATACCAGTGCGGTAAAGCTGAGCTTTTCATCAATAAAATGTTTTAAGCCTTTACTACCGCCGGTTTCGTTAAAGTCGCCAATATAAAAAAGCGTAGGATCAAATTTAACACCAGCCTCTGTAAGCGCTTGTTTGTGACCTTCTAAGCGGTTAAATGCATCGGCTTTAAACTGCGGGCCTGCAATGTACGCTATTTGTGTATGGCCTTGATTTAATATCGATTTAGTAGCTAGGTAGCCGCCTAATTGATTATCTAGACTGATACAGTTATCTTTTAATTGTTCTACGTAACGGCTCATTAAATAAACGGGCGTAGAGCCTTTACTTAGTTTTATTAGGTAGTCGTCTGAAACGGCTTCTACATGCAAAATAATAGCATCGCAGCGTCTGCTAATTAAAAATTCAATGCCTTCTTGTTCTTTGTCTTCTTCACTGTGGCCGGTGGTAATAATAACGTGTTTACCTGCTGCACGCAGTTCTGACTCAATACCTGCCATCATTTGGGCAAAGAAAGGACCATGTAACTCAGATACTAAAATACCGACACTGTTAGTACAGTTAGAGGCTAAAGATTGCGCTATTGAGTTAGGCTTGTAGCCAAGCTGCTCCATGGCATCAAGCACTTTTTGTTTGGTTTTATCGCTTACACGGGTATTTTTGTTCATCACGCGAGAAACGGTGGCTAACGATACGCCCGCAAGCTCTGAGACTTGATAAATTGTTGCCATGTTATTTGTTCACTCGCTTATCCTTAACTAGTTGTTAGTTTAGATTGAATATTTTCAACAACCTGATTAGTCAGTGTATATTTTTTCATTATGTAGGCAACAAATAAAGATCCAAAAGCAGGTAACACAGTAAATGAAAGTAAAATACCGTGTTGAGTATCAAGAGTTTGTACTACATCGGCCTGATAACTGTAAAAAGATAACAACCAACCTGCAATTGCGCCGCCTACTGCTACGCCCATTTTAATAAAAAATATGACACCTGAATAAACCAAACCGGTAATGCGTACACCTGTTTTTTCATGCCCGTAATCTATGGTGTCGGCCATTTTTGCCCATAATAAAGGCGTTGCCATATCTAAAAAGAACTTCCATAAAATAAAGGCTGCAAATGCCAGTATTAAAGAGTCTTTACTAATAAAGTAACTAAAACCACAAATAGCGGCGGCAATAACTTGTAAGCTTATATAGGCTTTTATTTTACAAAAACGCTTAGCAAGAGGCTGAGCTAAAGCACAACCCAGCATGCTGGCTGCAACGCCTAGGGTCATAAAGAGGGTGATTAAATCGTCTCGACCTAAATAGTACTTTACGTAGTAAACAGCAAGCGTAAGTCTTAATACTTGCCCGGTAAGTAAAAAGAATGCAGCTAAGCAAAGTGTTCGCCATTGATCGTTTTTAATTAATGCTTTAACACTTTGGGCAAAAGGAATATTTTGCTCCTTAGGCTGTTGTATACGCTCTTTTGTGCCTAAAAAACAAAGTAAAAACAGTACAAGGCCTAAAATACTCATTGCGGTCATTGTGTATTGATAGCCTTTGGCTGCATCGCCTTGGCCAAAATACTCAACCATAGGCATAGTACAACCCGCTACAATAACACCGCCCAACATACCAAATACAAACCGGTAAGACTGAATGGTCACGCGCTCTTTTACGTCGCTTGTAAGTACACCACCCAGTGCACAATAAGGAATATTGATAGCGGTGTAAGCCACCATAAGCAGTGTGTAAGTAGTAAAAGCATAAATTATTTTATCGGTGCCCTCTAAATCGGGCGTAGTGAACGCTAAAATACTAATAATGGCAAAGGGAAGGGCAAGCCACAGTAAATAGGGGCGAAAGTGCCCCCAGCGCGTATGTGTTTTATCAGCAAGGTTACCCATTAATGGGTCGGTTACGGCATCAAAAACACGCACTGCTAAAAACATAGTACCTACAACAGCAGGCGATAAACCCACTACGTCTGTGTAGTACAGCATTAAAAACATCATAACTGTTTGAAAAATAATATTACTAGCGGTGTCGCCTAAGCCATACGCTATTTTTTCTTTTACACTGACCATGATTGTTTATCCCGCTTTATACTTGTTTTTAGTTGTGGGTATGCTCTTATTTTTTAGACTTATCTTTTAGAGATGAGTTCTTTATAAGCTAAGCCACTATTTTTAATAGTGCGTTGCTGCGTTTTATAGTCAACATACACAATACCAAAACGTTTTAAGTAGCCTTCTGCCCATTCAAAGTTATCCATTAAGCTCCAAGCAAAGTAACCATGAATAATAACGCCTTGTTCAACTGCATCATGAACCGCGTTTAAGTGGGTATTATAATAACTTAAACGATCTAAGTCGTTAACTTCGCCATTATTATATGTATCGGGCATGGCTGCGCCATTTTCGGTTATATATATTGGCGGTAGTGTGTATGTTTTATTAAGCGATACGAGCAAGTCGGTAAACGATTGCGGGTAAATCTCCCATCCCATATCTGTTAATGGACCTGCTGGTGCTATAGGCTCATAAATATCTGTTGGGTGCGCTTTATAAACTTGGCGTGTATAAAAGTTTATGCCTAGGTAATCGATTGGTTGCGAAATTAATTCCATATCACCTGGGTGTATGTCAGGTAAATGATCGCTTGGTAATTGGTTAATTATATCGGGATATTTACCATCCATTATTGGTTTCATGTACCACTGATTTAAATAGTCATCAGCGTATTTGGCACAATCAATATCTTCTTGGGAATTTGTAAGCGGGTAGGCCGGGGTAAAGTTAAGCACAATGCCATTTTGAGTATCAGGCGATGTTTTATTTAGAACATTCATAGCCAGGCCATGAGCGAGTAATAAATGATGTGCAGCTTTTTTACCGTACTGCTTGCCGACTAAGCCTGGGGCATGTATACCGATTTCGTAACCCAAAAATGCGCTGCAAAACGGTTCGTTCAATGTAGCGTACGAATACACTCGATTTCCAAATGCATTTGTAATTAGCTCAACATATTGCTCAAATGCATAAGCTGTTTGTCTGTTAAGCCAGCCGCCGTTATCTTCAAGGTGTTGAGGTAAATCCCAATGATAAAGCGTAACAAAGGCTTTTATATTTTTTCGTTTTAGCTCATCCAGTATGTTGGTATAAAATTTAACGCCTACAGGATTTAACTTTCCGTCTTGAGTCATCACGCGAGGCCACGAAATTGAAAGCCTGTAAGCATCTACACCAAGAGACTCTATTAAATCTATGTCTTGCTGCCAATTGTTGTAATGATCGCAGGCAACATGACCATTTGAATTGTCAGCAATTTTACCTGGAGTATTACAAAAGGTATCCCAAATACACGGTAAGCGATGCTCATAACCGCCCTCTATCTGAAATGATGCTGTAGCTACACCATAAACAAAGTCTTTTGTTACTAGAGGTGAATTAAATGGTAATGATATTTTTGTCATTGGTTACAAACCTTTTTGAGAACTTAATTGCACGCTTAGCGCTTATTTTTACTGTCTTTCAGCGGGTACAAAACATTATTAAAAATAAAAGTTGTTGAAATATGTAACATGTTCGTATTTAATTAGCCGTGAAAGCGCTTACATTTTAAGGTTAATGTTAATTAATCTTCAGGTCAACTCTTAAATACTGCGCCTTAGCGGGGGTTGTATTAATTACTTACTGAAGATCAATTTATAATAATAAATTGCGGAGAGCACATGGCTAGTTCAGCACCACTGACATCACACACACAGTCGCAAAACCACCAAGATAAAAACTATGGTTTTGCACTTACATCTTTAACTTCACTATTTTTTATGTGGGGTTTTATTACCTGCTTAAATGATATTTTGATTCCGCATTTAAAAGCGGTTTTCGATTTAACGTATGTACAAGCAATGCTTGTGCAGTTTTGCTTTTTTGGTGCTTACTTTTTAATGTCACTGCCTAGTGGATACATTGTTAAAAAGCTTGGTTATAAAAAAGGAATCGTGGTTGGGCTTTTAATTGCGGCAGTAGGGTGTGTATTATTTTACCCCGCAGCGGCAATGCATAATTACCCTGTGTTTTTGTTTGCACTTTTTGTGCTAGCAAGCGGTATCACTATACTTCAAGTTTCGGCTAACCCTTACGTTAGTTTATTGGGTTCTGCAAAAACTGCGTCGTCTCGTTTAACGCTTACTCAAGCTTTTAATGCGCTAGGTACTACGGTTGCTCCGTCTTTTGGTGCTCTGTTAATTCTGGACTCAGCGTCTGATGCCTTTTTAACACCGGCGCAAAATGCCGAATCAGTTCAACTCCCTTATTTACTGCTTGCTGCAATGTTAATTGTATTAGCAGGTATTTTTGCATGGCTTAAGCTTCCAGACATTATGAGCGAGCAAAAAGAAGCAGCTAAAAACTCAGACACTATTGAGGGCAGTGCATGGCAATACCGTCACCTAACATTAGGTGCTGTGGGTATATTTATGTATGTTGGCGCAGAAGTGGCAATTGGTAGCTTTTTAGTAAGTTTTTTAGCGCAAGAACATATTGCAGGACTAAAAGAGCATGTTGCAGCTCATTACATCACTTATTATTTTGGTGGTGCTATGGTTGGGCGTTTTATTGGTGCTGCTGTAATGCAAAAATTACCCGCTGGTAAAGTACTTGGCTTTAACGCAACCATGGCTATTATCTTAGTCGTTATTGCTATGAGCACGTCGGGTCAATTAGCAATGTGGTCAATACTATTGGTTGGTTTATTCAATTCTATTATGTTCCCCACTATTTTTAGTTTAGCGCTAAATGGACTTGGCAAGCATACCGCTCAAGGCTCTGGTATTTTGTGTTTGGCGATTGTAGGTGGTGCAATAGTGCCACTTTTACAAGGTGCACTTGCTGATAGTGTGGGTGTTCAACTTTCGTATGTTTTACCTATTTTATGTTACATATTTATCGTGTTTTATGGTTTAAGCGGTAGCAAACCAGTTCAAGCACAGGAGGCTTTATAATGAAAACCCCTTTTACACTTAATAAAATAGCCTTAGCAACATTAATTGCATCAGTAGGTAGTTTATCGGCTTGTTCAAACGACGCTGTGACATCGGTTGAAAGTAATGAAACGTTATCTAAAACAGCGCAAATTTGGCCAAAGCTTAATATTGCTGTTAAAAAAGATGCCGATATTGAAGCTAAAATAGTTAACTATTTAAAAGCCATGACACTTGAGCAAAAGGTTGCTCAAATGATTCAGCCAGAAATTCGTGATATTACCGCTGAAGACATGCGTAAATATGGCTTTGGTTCATATCTTAATGGCGGTGGAGCATTCCCTAATGGCGACAAACACGCAACACCAATGGACTGGGTAGCCTTAGCTGAGAGCTTTTATCAAGCTTCTGTCGATGATTCAGTTGATGGCAGTAAAATTCCAACTATGTGGGGCACCGATGCCGTACATGGCCATAATAACGTAATTGGTGCGACGTTGTTTCCGCATAACATTGGTTTAGGTGCGGCTAATAACCCTGATTTAATCGAGAAAATAGCATCTATAACTGCAGTAGAAGTAATGGCTACGGGTATTGATTGGGTATTTGCACCTACAGTTGCGGTAGTGCGCGACGATCGCTGGGGCAGAACGTATGAAGGTTATTCAGAGGATCCAAAGATTGTACACGATTACTCAGCAGCTATAGTAAATGGCTTGCAAGGTAAAGCCGATGGCGACTTTTTAAGTGATAAGCGTGTAATTAGTACTGTTAAGCATTTTATTGGCGATGGCGGAACGGTTGACGGTGACGATCAGGGTAACAACATAGACAGTGAACAATCGCTATTTGATATTCATGCACAAGGTTATGTAGGTGGTTTATCAGCAGGTAGCCAATCGGTTATGGCATCGTTTAATAGTTGGAATGGTGTTAAAAATCATGGAAATAAATACTTACTTACTGACGTATTAAAAACACGTATGGGTTTTGATGGATTTGTTGTTGGTGACTGGAATGGTCATGGCCAAATTGAAGGCTGTACTAACGAAAGTTGTGCACAAGCTGTTAATGCAGGTCTTGATATTTTTATGGTGCCAACAGGTGCCTGGAAACCTCTATATAACAATACAATTGCGCAAGTTAAGTCGGGCGAAATTAGTATGTCGCGTATTGACGATGCAGTGAGCAGAATACTACGTGTAAAACTGCGCGCTGGTTTATTTGATAAACCAAGCCCTGCTGAGCGTCTTTATTCAGGTAAAACAGAGCTGATTGGGGCGCAAGAACACCGCGAAGTTGCGCGCCAAGCTGTGCGTGAATCACTTGTATTGCTTAAAAATAAAAACAACCTATTGCCTATCGCAGCTAATCAACGTGTGCTTGTTGCAGGTGATGGAGCTGATAATATTGGCAAGCAGTCGGGTGGTTGGAGTATTACGTGGCAGGGGACTAATAACAAAAATGCTGACTTCCCTGGTGCTACTTCGATATATAAAGGGCTTGAAGAGCAAATCTCTACTGCAGGAGGAAGTGTTACTTTAAGCGCTGATGGCACGTTTGAGCAACGTCCTGATGTTGCCATTGTTGTATTTGGAGAAGAACCCTATGCAGAAGGGCACGGTGATAGAGATAACCTTGAGTTTGAACGCGGCAATAAAAAGTCATTAGCACTTTTAAGCTCGTTAAAAGAGCAAGGTATTCCTGTTGTATCAGTGTTTATATCAGGTCGACCTATGTGGGTTAACAGCGAACTTAACGCATCTGACGCGTTTGTAGCTGCATGGTTGCCAGGTACTGAAGGCGCAGGTATTGCTGATGTTTTATTAAAAGCGGCAGACGGAACCATTCAAAATAACTTTAAAGGTAAATTATCGTTTTCTTGGCCTAAATCAGCGGTACAAACTGCGGTTAATAAAGGCGATGAAAATTACGACCCATTACTTCCTTATGGCTTTGGTTTAACGTACGGCGATAAAAACGTTTAGCTGACGACCTTGATGAAGATTCAAAACTTGATAACTCAGCGCTTACGACTATGGACATACTTGTTGGTGCTCCTGTGGCGCCATGGCGTTTATTACTAAAGTCGGGTAATGAGCTTTTAGATGTATCGAGTAGTACTCATGAATTTGGTGCAATTAAATACCGAACTGAGGACAAAACAGTACAAGAAGACGCTCGTCAATTTAACTTTAGTGGTGCACAAAAAGCCAGTGCTGAAATAGTCACAAGCTTCGCCGAAGATACTATTGCTTACGTTGAAGCCGATAGTGTAATTAGCTTTGATATTAAATTAAACGAAGCACTAACTAGCAAGGTAGCACTTGCTATGACTTGTTCTGGTGAGTGTGGTGCAAGTATTGATTTAGCTACAGTGGTAGACAAAACTATTGAGAATAAATGGCAGTCAGTATCAATCGATTTAGGGTGTTTTGCTGATAAGGGTGTTAATTTTGCAAACCTAACAAGCCCATTTAGCTTACGCAGCAATGGTAAAGCATCAATTTCTGTGGCTAATATTCAGTTTGTGCCAAATACAGCAGATGAGGCTACACTCTCTTGTAAGTAGTTTATTAACTCTATTGTGTGTTTACCAAAGCCCTTCGAATGAAGGGCTTTTTTTATGTAGAGGATTAATACTAACCTGCATAAATACTTGATCTAATTGATATAGCTTGTAGGAGTAAATATCTATAAATACAAGGAGTTATCACGTTTTTGTAGGGGTTTTTATAATAGCTTGTAAAATAATTAGTACTGCATTAAGAGGTTTTTTTCGTCAAAGCTAACTACTTTATCTCTGCCGGTTTCTTTAGCAAGATAAAGGCGTTTATCAGCCAGCGATAGTAAGTCTTTTACACTCATTTTGCCATTTACAGAGTGACTCACTCCCGCGCTCACAGATAGTTTTATATGCGCGTTTTGATAATAAAACGGATGCTTAGAAATATTTTCACGTAAGTGCTCTGCATATTCTTTAGCTGCTCGTAGGGAATAGTCTGGTAGTAATATTGCAAATTCTTCACCGCCTATTCTGGCGCAAATACCTTCATCAATAAATTGCTCTTTTATGTGCTGCGCAATCCATTTAATTGCTTGATCGCCCGTGTCGTGGCCGTACTTATCGTTTACATGCTTAAAAAAGTCGATATCTAGAATAATTATAGATACATTTATATTATTGTTATTAGGTTGTTTAAGGACTGCTTTGGCGTTATTAAAGAAACCTCTGCGATTAAATAACTGTGTAAGAGAGTCGGTATTGGCAAGGTTCGATAGCGTGTATTCACTATTGGAAAATAACAAAAATGGCAGTATAAGAGCACTCAGTGTGGCTAATAGTAAATGACTAATAAGCACAATTTGCAAAGGGGTTGCTACATCTTGAATACTCGAACTAAGTACCGGTATTGATAGAAATATAGCATTTAAAAACATAACTCCACTGTGCACTAAAAAGCAGGTAATTAACGCCTTTTTTTGGGCTTTAGCAACAAAACTCATGCTTTTGATTAAATACGCTGTGTAAATAAATAATCCGGCAATTACTAAACTCGTTAGCATTTTTGCTGCACCGAAAGGATAAATTGCCAATAACAATAAGCTAGAAAAACCAAATATGCAGTAAAGAGGCATTAAGCTGATATTTTGTACGTTTTTGTACTTATATAGTCCAATAATAATTAAAAGTGGGCTAGTTATCATTGAAACACTAGCTAAATAGTGGGTTATTAAAGGAAGATCTATGTAAAAGCGCAAACATGCCAGTATTTCGGCTAATGCAAATGTGGCGCAGGCTAAACCGAATAATAAAAAAGATGTTTGTTTTTTATATTTATAAATTGAGAGAAAAAATAAGCTTATGAATAAGTTAAGGATAAAAGAGAAGAAGATCACAGTAGGCAAATGAAACATGATTTATTCTCTTTATTTTAAAATGATGAAATATATATTTAACTAACTGTTGTAATTATTATGTATTAATAAGAAAAGGTCAATTCAGTTAAAAGCATTGCTTTTTCAATTTTATATATTTTACCTCAAGAATTATTAACGCCCGCTAAACCAAACTCTCTAAAGCTGATTTAATATCGGGGTGGTGAAAACTATAATTATGAGACTGTGCTTTATTAGGGATTACAAATTGCCCCGTTGTTAGTAAGTCTGACATTTCACCCATTAATAGTTTAAGTACTACGGTTGGCATAGGTATAAATGCAGGTCGTGATAACGCCTCGCCTAAGCTTTTACTAAATTGAGCATTGCTCACAGGATTTGGCGCAGTTGCGTTAACAGGACCAGATATTTCAGGGTGCTTAATAATAAAGAGTATTAGCTGAATCATGTCGTCGATGTGTATCCACGACATACCTTGCTCCCCGTTACCAATTGGGCCGCCTAAACACAATTTAAAAGCAGGTAGCATTTTACTTAATGCCCCCCCTTTTTTAGCTAACACAATACCGGTGCGCAAAAGGCACACTCTAGTTTGTTCTGATTGTGCGAGTAAGGCTGCGCTTTCCCAGTCTTTACAAAGCTGGTGGCTAAATTCGTCGTGTGGGTTTTCAAAAGTTTCATCAATAGGGTTACTATTCTGTCGACCATAAAAGCCAACGGCACTTCCAGATATATAAGTATGTGGGAGAGTGCTACAAGCTTTAATAGCTTCACTAATTTGCTGTGTAACACCAATACGGCTGTCGCGTATTATTTGCTTTTGTTTGTCGCTCCAACGCTTATTTACAATAGGCTCGCCAGCAAGGTTAATAACAATATCAACGGTATTAAAATCTACCTCAGTAATATCGCTTACGGCTTTAACTTTATGACCAAATAATACGTTTGCTTTACTCGGATTACGGCTAAGCACAGTAACGCTGTTGTGATGAAGTAAAAAAGGACACAAGTGCTTACCAATTAATCCCGTCGCGCCAGTAACAAATATATGCATTATTAATCCTTACAATAAAATAGTAGCAAGTGATTAAAAAACATACTCGCTAGCAAACAGCTTTGCAAATTTATACGTGAGATAGGCTTTTATGATCACTTCGTAATTATTTCATTTAATTACCTTTTGCCTTACACTAAAGCGATATAGTTAATAAAAGGATTAATAAATTGGCAAGTTTAACTGGAGTAAATAAAAGCTTAATAGTTTTTGCTTCCTTAGTGGTCGTACTCGCGGGGATAAAAGCGGCAAGTGTCATTATTATTCCGTTTATTTTAGCGGCGTTTATTGCGATTATTTGTAACCCGCTTATCAAGTTTTTTGCGAGCTACCGGATTCCTAAAGGCATTGCGGTTATGTTGGTGGTGCTTATTATAGTTGGCTTAGGCGTAAGCCTTGGTGGGCTTGTAGGGCAATCTATAAATGATTTTTCGCAGCAGCTTCCTGAGTATAAAGCACAGCTGAAAGAAAAATTTGCATGGCTGGTAGATTTAGCATCACAATACAACATACTGATAAATAAAGATCAGTTAATCAATATGTTCGACCCCGGAAAAATGGTTGATGTAGCCACTAATATGCTCACCGGTTTAGGTGGCGTAATGGCAAACATGTTTTTAATTATTTTAACCGTTGTTTTTATGCTTTTTGAAGGGCCAATGCTGAGCAAAAAAATACACATGGCACTTGAGGACCCTGATAGCAAAATGAAGCAAATTGACCGCTTTTTAGAGTCTATCAATTCATATCTGGCAATTAAAACACTAGTAAGTTTAGGTACGGGTATTATTGCTGCATTTTACTTATGGATTTTAGACGTTGACTACTTTGTGCTGTGGGGGGTATTGGCGTTTATGTTCAATTACATTCCTAATATAGGGTCAATCATTGCGGCTGTACCAGCTGTATTACTTGCGCTTGTTACCCAAGGTCCACTCATTGCAGGGCTTGTTGCGGCAGGTTATTTAACAATAAATACGGTAATGGGTAATATTGTGGAGCCTAAGTTTTTGGGCAAAGGGCTGGGCCTTTCAACATTAGTGGTATTTTTATCATTAATATTTTGGGGCTGGTTATTAGGTACTGTGGGTATGCTTTTATCTGTGCCATTAACTATGATTGTAAAAATAGGCTTAGAAGCCAGTGCCGAAGGTAAGTGGGTTGCCACTTTACTGGGCAGTGGCGAAGACGTTGCTAAAAATAACTAACATTTATAACCATCAAGGGCTGTAAAATTAAAGCCCTTGATGATTAACTTATCAGTAAATACAGGGCTATTAGTTAACAAATGAATTAATAGCGTCATCCACCGCGTTTATTGCGCCTTCTAAATATCCTGCTTCTTGTTTTGCGAACTCACTCGCTACAAAATGAATATTCAAGTTACTAAGCTGTTCATCCAAGCCAGAAAAATCAAATTCAAGATGCTGCGAAGGCTGAGTTTGATCGTCTCTATTAGCTACAAACTTATCCTCTGCCCAGTCTTTAATAAAGTACCCCGTTGCCTTTTCAGCATCCTTACCATAAAAGTAGCTAAGCTGCTTTGCACATGCTTGAATTAATTGCTCTTTAGTTACTTGGCTTCGTGATAAGTAGGGCACACCTATAAAGCCAAATAATGCGGCGTAACTGCCATCTTCAGCACTGGCATCGTGAACTTCGACCATAGGGCCTACGCGACTAAAGCATTGCCCAGATAAGTTTTTATCACGCCAAAATGCATGTTCAAAAGTAGCTATAAATTTGGCTTGTCCTGCCATCCATGTAGGTACACTACTAAGGCGGTTTATGAGCGTTGGAGTAGCCCATAGTTCAGGTGTTAAGTGTGCTGTAACCATACGAGCAGGAATTGCTGAAATTAGTTTTTTAGTAGTAAAGTGCTTTATATTACTCAAGTGATTAACCGTAATTTGCCAGCTATCACCGCTTTTTTTAAGCTCAGTGACGTTGTGATCTAACAATATTGAATCGGGATTAAGTTGCTCATGCAAGGCAGTTATTAAGGTATTCATGCCGTGTTTGAGTCTAAATAGTTGCATATCTCCAGCACCTGCAATTTGTTGAGGCTGCTTGGAATTAGGCGCTTGATATAACACATCGCCTTTGGAGTATTGCTCAAACACACTTAAGTTGAGTGTTTTTACTAAAGCTTGAATTTTTGGTTGGTGGGGGAAAATCCACGTTGGGCCTAAATCAAAACTAACATCGCTATTTATTTGTGACGGTGCGGCTAAAATTCTGCCGCCTAATTGCGATTTAGCTTCTAGTAATAAATAAGGAATATTAAGTAGTTGCAACTTATATGCACTGTATAAGCCAGCAAGCCCGCCACCTATAATTATTACTGGTTTAGTCATTTTATTACCTATTATACCGGTTTGCGATAATACTTAATCAATTTGCATCGTTAAACCAAACGCTAACTGCGTTAAATATTCTGATATAGAACAATTGAATAATGAAATATTTGTCTTGTTACCGACACTGTCTTCTTAATTCAAAATTAATCATTTAATTAAGCAAATAGATATTAGCTACTTAGGGTTCTAGTGGTAGATAGTTTGTTTTGATATGAATATTTTGTCAAGTGGGCGCAGGGTGCGAGTAGAGCAATGTAATTAACTTAGTTTGCCAAGGCATGTGTATCTTTCGAGACCAAATTCGTGAGCGTAGGTCAGGCAGAGCTTATATTGTGTGGTTACTGCCAACACCGCTGTATGTAGAGGCTGTGCGTAATACACGGAAGCTTAGCTCGGTTGTTCTTTATTTGTACAGATATGGCGCCGTAATCAAGCAGCCCTAGGTGGAGCGAATTTTAACCAGTAAAGGCTTGCAGGCTTTAGTGTAAAAGTTATTTTAACGGGGAGTGTGTTAACTAAATATCACTTTAAAAATCGATTTAACCCATTTTATGAAGCGCATAACCCAGTAGTTCAAAATAGTGGTTAAGCGCTTCATTTGCTTTATTAATATGCTCACTATTTGGGTATATTAAATTACTACTTTTTAAGCCGCTTACCAAAAAGCTATTTTTTATACTTGAATGCCGTTCGATACAGGCTTCAAAACAGCGTGCTGCTAACTCCTCTGGCATACTCATATAATTCATATTGTGAGCTTTATCGTGCTCTATACAGGTTTGTACAAAGCTATTAGCACCAACACCATCTTCATCTAAAAATACATGTTTATAAAAACTGTTTAGAGCATTATTAAGTGGGTGCGATAAATTAGGCGTGTTTGAAAGCCATAATTTTGAGGCGAAACCAAATCGGGGTTTAGCTGCAAATAAATGCTCACTTATGTGATGATCAAACGCGTGAAACCATTCATGAGCAAGTGCGCCACCGCCGGCATTTTTTGCAAGAGCAAGCGTTTGAGAAGCCGCATTATAATGTGCTTGCACACCTTTTTGTCCGCCATGACCAAATGCAAAATTAAGCTTGCCGCGCAGGCCAATCGCTTTAGGCGGTAAATGCAGTATTTGCGCAAGGTCTGCCAGTGCATCGTAAATTAAATTAGCGCTAATATAGCGCTCTTCTTTGGTTACCCATTTACCAACGACCATTGATCTAAAACCAAAGGTGTCTCTTATATCGCTAAAATCGACTTGGTCGTCAAAGCGATAGTCGGGGCCTTGGCGAGTAAAGCCACGTTTTAGTCTGTTTGGGTAACTACGCATTTAAGTTTATGGCACCGTATTTAATCTAAGTAACGTGCTTTTACGTGCTTGGGCATGTGTTGGGTTTGTTTTTGTATTAATTCATCAAGCACATTATAAAGTGGAGCTGGGTCTAGCTGCTCTATAAGCAGTAAACTATGCGCTACGGCTTCAAGTGTTGAAAGACTATCGGCACGGGGAGCTTTGCGAATAGCATAACGGTTTTTAGGCAATTGTTTAAAGCTGACAGTTTTGAACTGATTTAGTAATGGAGTGAGCTGTAAAATTTTATAAGCTTTTTTCCATGTACCATCAACCACTATTAAGTGGGTAATGTTATTTATACTTGCTTGCTCAGCGTTGTCGTCTAAATTTATAGCATTTTCGTTAGGGTAGAGTAAAACAGTAGAGCTCACTGGTAGTGTTTTAAGAATAGAAAAGTCATCATTATTTTCACCTTTGATTATTTGGCAATCAGTTAGGCATAAATTAAGTAGCTTAGCGGTATTTTTTGCTATTTTTTCTTCGCTTGGGTGCTGTAGAATAATAACCGTAACGTTGTTGTTTATGTTTGTAATTGCGCTGCAAATACAGGTGTTTAGTGCAAAGTTACAATGATTACAAAGTGTGCGTGCCATTTAATAAACTTTTTGTTGCCAGTATGATCCTCACAATTATACATTTATAAGGTAATTAGGTTGGTTTTTTTTACGCATCAATATAAAGTAGTACTATTAAACTGTAATTTACATGGATTGTTTCAAGGGCTTAAAAATATGACAGAAATAAATATAGATACATCAGCATTAGAGAGTATGGAATCGTTATTGGGTGAGCAGTTTGCTGATACACTTGACTTTTGCTGCTCAGAGTTTGAACGATTAGGCTCAGAAGTTTTAGCGACCATTGGTAAAGACAAAGAAGCGGCTATTCGTCACTCTCACAGCTTAAAATCTAACGCGGCGCAGTTTGGGGCTTCAAGCCTTGCTGAAGTGTCTCGCGTTATTGAACAAAATTTAAACCTAGATAACTTAGCTGAAGCCATCGACGCATCTAATAGTTTAATGGCTCAAGTAACAGGCTCTCAAGCTAAGCTAAATGAATGGTTAGCATCTCGTTAATTATTGAAACTGAAACGTGAATTTATTTCAGTATTAAGCGCTTAAATACACTGGCATTTTGTGCCTTTACTAGGTTAGTCTAAAGACTCACTAGTCGAGGTAAAAATGTCTGATATTAAAAAGAGTCACAAATTAGAAGGTGTATGTTATGACATTCGTGGGCCGGTTTTAGCACAAGCTAAAAAAATGGAAGACGAAGGTCAAAAAGTATTAAAATTGAATATAGGTAATCCGGCCGCCTTTGGTTTTGATATGCCAGAGGACATGCACCGCGATATTATCCGCAATTTATATTCAGCCCAAGGTTACTGTGACTCTAAAGGCCTCTATTCAGCCCGCGTGGCTATTTATCAGCATTACCAACAACGTGGATTACATAATTTAAATGTAGATAACATTTATATTGGTAATGGCGTCAGCGAACTTATTCAAATGATCACCCAAGCGCTATTAAATAATGGCGACGAAGTGCTTATTCCTGCTCCAGATTATCCACTTTGGACTGCATCAGTGACGCTCTCGGGTGGTAATCCTGTACATTATTTATGTGATGAAGAACAAGATTGGTTTCCTGATATTGCAGATATAAAAAGTAAAATTACGTCTAAAACTAAAGCGCTGGTATTAATTAATCCAAATAATCCTACCGGTGCGGTTTATAGCGACGATTTGCTAATGCAATTAATTGATATAGCGCGTGAGCATAAGTTGTTGCTATTAAGCGATGAAATTTACGAAAAGATTTTATACGACGGTATAACGCATACTTCAATCGGCTCACTTTGTGACGATGTACCAATCATTACTTTTAATGGTTTAGCAAAAACTTACCGTGCAGCAGGGCTAAGAATGGGGTGGATGGTACTAAGCGGTCGTACCTCTGTAATGGATGATTTACGAAAAGGCTTGGAGATATTGTCATCTATGCGTTTGTGCGCAAATGTACCTGCACAATATGCGATTCAACAAGCGTTGGGCGGTGTGCAATCAATTGATAGTTTAATAGACCCCGGTGGGCGCTTATATGAGCAGCGTGATATTGCATGGCGTGGGTTAAATGCTATTGAAGGCATTAGTTGTAAAAAACCTAAAGGCGCGCTCTATGCGTTTGCCAAAGTAGATACAGCACTTTTTAACGTTAAAGATGATGAAAAGATGATGTACGATTTACTCAAAGCCGAAAAAATATTACTAGTACATGGCAGGGCGTTTAACTGGCCCGAGCCGGATCACTTTAGATTAGTATTTTTACCAAGCAAAGATGATTTATCCGATGCGATGTTAAAAATGAAACGCTTTTTTAAAGATTACCGACAAGTATAATTACTTAAATGCATAAAAAACGAGCCAAATTTGGCTCGTTTTTACTTTAGTCATGAATATACTAGATATATTGGCTAGTACGCTTTATCTACACGCACTGTATTGTCGTTCAAGTACACTAACCTTACGTTATCGCCTTTGCTAAAACGCATTGATTGGTCCTGATCTTGAACAACCATAAACTGGTCGCCATTTTCAACTTGTATTAATAGTTCTACAAAATGATTTTGCTGATAATGACTTTGCTGCTGCCTATTATGTGCAACACTGCCGCCAATTACCGAACCTAATATGGTTGCTACAGTACGGCCGCTACCACCACCAAACTGGTTGCCTACTACGCCACCGAGTAATGCACCGCCAAAGGTTTTCCAGCCGTTATTTTTGTCTTGAATGATTTCTTGCTCGGTAATATTGCGTACCGATTTTACGTCACCAAATAAAACTTGCTGCACAGGCACTGCTTTATTGCGCTCGTATTTAGCAAACGTAGGTGCACTAATTGTAAGTAAAGCGCACATTATTACAGTAATTGCTTTCATAACTTACTCCTTTTATACCAACCTGCATAAATCTTTGATCAATTTAATTCGTTAAATAGACCCCATATATAAGCAGATTAGTATTAGCTACCAGCCAAAGGTTGATTTTTCTTTCGTTTTACGAATTTCAGTTTCGTCTGCCCATTCAATTAGGCCGCTTTCCATATCCATTAGACGCATTGTAAATTTATAGTATACGTCTGATTTATCAGCATTAGATTTAACAATGCTTGATAGGTTTCCGTATAACATATATTGCGCGCCAATTTGTTTACCAAATGCAACGGCTGTTGCAGGGTTAACAAGGGCATCTTCGTTTTGAAATGTTAATTGCTCACGAACAGATTCAACACGGGTCATATCTACAAAGCGAAATTTACCGCTGCGCAGCATTTGTGTTGAGATTGAATCGGTGATTGATTCTGTATCAATGTGCTCGCTGGTTTTGTTTTTAATACGCTCAACAAATACTACAGGGCGTTTATTAGCGGTCATTGTGCCAACCACAGGTGAGCTTAGTAATGAGTCGGTCATTTGGCTCGCTACTTTTTGTAAGTCGGTAGAACCAAAGTTAATATCTGTTGTTTCTACTGCTTGTGCATCGCCATAACTTACTACGGCTTTATTAGCACAGCCGCTGAGTACTAAAGCGCTTAAGCCAACTAAAGCGTAAGTTGATGCTGTTTTAAGTTTTTTACTGATGATCATAATTGTTTCCTTTAATCTTTAAATTCTTGTGATTCGGTAGACACTTCTCTTACTGCTAAAGAAAAGGTAACCGCATCAGAGCTTGGTGCTAAGCCAGGTAGTTGTGTTTTCGCAAAACCAAATAAAGTAAGAGCTTGCCAAGGCGAGTGGTTGCCTTTAATCACAAAGCCGTCTTTATCAAACCAATTAAATTGATACTGTAAATACTGTGATTTTTTATACTGGCTCGAAAGTGTCACTACTACGTCGGTTAACTGGTTAGTTTGACGTGTTTTAACATCAGTAATGGCCAGCTTTTTACCGAGCTCTGGGTTATCTACACGTAATTGCTCATTAAACTGATTTTTATTTTGTTCAACAGAAATACCCGATGTAACCGATTTGCTGGAACATGCACTGAGCATTAAGACTGCTAATAATGGCGCTATGTATTTCATGATGGCTCCTGGGCCTATTGACCTTTGTGGATTAAAATTTATTTTATCTAGGGGCGATTTAATCGAGGCGCGAGGTTTGTAACCTAGTGGACTAAGTAAAAACCGAGCAACAAAGAGTCAATCGCCCCTAGGGCGAACCCAAAGGGCAGCGCATGTTTGGCATTTATGCTGCGTTATCACCTATCTATGGGGAACAACCACACACCATAGGCTCTGCCTTGCCTAAAAACCAAACATACTGCTGTAAATTCAACCTCGAAAGGTCAATAGGCCCTATAGTTGAACTACGTGATAATTAAAGTAGTTATTAACGGAGGTTAAGTAAATTAACGTTAACCCTTGCTTACTAACGGTAAAATTTATAGGTGCTTGTGTGCCTATATGCAGAGAATGCTCACCTGTATTTAGGCTTTGCCTTGCAACACTTATTTGATTTGGAAGTGTAAGCCAGCTACGTGTATCAGCCTGCTCAGACGCCAAATTATAAATGTTAGCAAGTATGTTACCTACATCACCGGCACTGCGAGCAAGTTCTGCACGCACTTTCTCTTTAGCTACTAATCTAAGTACTTGGCGAGCTACTTTTGCAGGTATTTGATCTTCTAATGTTTTTGCTGCAAGTGCTTCAATGTGTACTAATGGGCTCAGCTCTAAGCTTTGTGCATCTATGTTTATATTATTAAGGCGGCGCACATAGGCATTATCTTTATATACTGGCATTGCAAGGCTGTAAAAGCGTGCATCGCCGCGTGATGAATAAATTGGTAAGCGCAGTTTAAATTCATCTTGTTTTGGTACTAAGCCTTGTTCAAATAAAACAATTACTTCGCCTTGTGTTGCAGAAATAGTGGGTGCATCACTAAAACGTTTTTTAAATTCGCTTAGGTCTTGGTCAAACCCTTGTTTTTTAGCAAGGCGCATTACGTCCTGCTGTAAATAAATATTGTTAGGTTGTATAGCCAGTGCTTTTTTATAATCAATATAAGCATCGTCATACTGTTTAGCACTTTGGTAAAGTAAAGCAGATAAATAAAATGTGTAGGCATTTTGAAAGCCATTTTTCACGTCTCTGGTCACATTGCCCATGCTAGGGTAGTGCTGCTGCGCTTCCTTAACTGTTGAGTCGCCATCTGTTTTATTTTCGCTTAGTGCATCAACTTGTACTTTATTAGCGCGGCGAATTTCGACCAAAGCGCCTTCTACATCATTTTTATACACGTAGTTAAGTGCTTTATAACTATGAAGCATACTCATTTCGTAAGCCGGTGGCACATAAGTTATGGCTGAGTCGTTAGTAAATAACGCATTGCTTTGCTCAAGCCCCGCACTTACTTGTATTTTGGCGGCTTCACGTTTTTTTTGCATTTGCGTATACACGTTCTCAAATTTACTTTGTGCCTCTTGTGGCGTATTGGCTAAGTCGTTTAAGCGAGCTTGCTCAAGTTGGTTGAGTAAGTAGCTGCTGTGCAGGGTGCTATTATCGGCAATAAGGGATTGCGCTTCTTCGATATTGTTTTTCTCGATCGCATTTCTTATTGGTGTCATTTGCGTGGCATAGTCATTAAATAGGTCATTAAAGCCCATTGTGCTACACCCACTTAAAATCCAACAAAAGCTTAAAATTATACTTAGGCGCACTGAGCACTCCTCTTAATTTACCTGCATACATTAACATACTATTTTTAGCTAAATGTGTGAAATATTGTAAAAAATCGTAGAGTTTAACTGCCTGCTAATAAAGAAATATAAAATGACATTAGTGAACAAAGTGTGAATTTCTTTGGTTTATTATCGACTACACTGAAATGGTCTTTTCGCTTTAGCGGTCTTGCTAAGAGTTATATCACTCAGAGGAATTAAAAAATGAAAAAATTTACAGGTGCAGCAATGGCTGTAATGGTAGCAGGTTTAGTTGGTTGTAATGCAACAGAGGCAGAAACGGTAACATCAAGTGCAGTTGCTAATAATGGCGCAACAACTGATTTAGTTCATTGTTATGATGCGAATGTATGTGGTGGCCATAACGATTGTAAAACAGCTGAGAATGCATGTGCTGGTCAAGCGTCATGTAAAGGGACTGGTTTTGTAGCTATGCCTGCAAAAGCGTGTGCTGACGTTGGCGGTAAAGTGAAAGATAAATGGGTTGGCAGTGTAGCTAAAGCAGATTTAGTACATTGTAACGATGTAAATATGTGTGGCGGTCATAACGATTGTAAGACTGCTAATAATGCTTGTGCTGGACATGCATCATGTAAAGGCACCGGTTTTGTATCAATGCCTGCAAAAGCATGTGGTGATATTGGTGGTTCTGTAGGTAGTTAATACCAATTTATCGAACGCATACAATAAGCCTGAACGATGTGTTTATTATTCAGGCTTATTAAGGAAGTTTATGACAAATCGTTTTTTAGGTTTTGGTTTAGGACTAAGAGCCCCGCATTTTGAGCAAATTATTGCAGAGAAACCAGCTGTAGATTGGTTTGAAATTATCTCAGAAAACTATTTTGTAGCCGGTGGAAAACCTTGGCATTATTTAAATAAAATAAGAGCAGATTATCCGATTGTTATGCATGGGGTATCAATGTCGATTGGTAGTATTGACCCTATTAATAAGGACTACTTAAATCAGTTAAAAAACACAATTGCGAGGGTTGAGCCGCAGTGGGTGTCTGATCATTTATGTTTTACCCAAGTGGGCGGTATTAATAGCCACGATTTACTACCCATGCCTTACACCTCAGAGGCGCTTAATCATTTATCAAATAAGATTTCTCAAGTTCAGGACTACCTAGGGCGTGAAATGATTTTTGAAAATGTATCGAGCTATTTAACCTATAACGATTCACAAATGAGTGAGTGGGAATTCTTAGCGCAACTACATAAGCAAACAGGCTGTAAGTTTTTAATGGATGTAAATAATGTTTATGTAAGTGCACGAAATCACGACTTTAATGCAATGGATTATTTATCGGCTATTCCGAGTACTGCTATTGCGCAAATTCACTTAGCAGGACATCAAGACTTTGGTACGCATATTATAGATACTCACGATGAAGATGTTCCCGATGCGGTATGGGACTTATATACTCAGTATGCAAAAACATTAAATCCGGTAAGTACCATGATTGAACGCGATGATAATATTGGCTCCCTTGATGATTTAATTACTGAGCTTGAGCATGCCAAAGCGCTAGTGAAACCGTTTTGGGATATAAGATCATGAGTGATTTAGCAAAGCTGCAACAACAGTTTATGAATTTACTGCAAGGTGAAAGTTCGGATATTAGCGAGCAAATTGCGCAGCAAGGGCAGTTAAATACACAACAGCGACTCTCTATTTATCAAAGCGCTTATAAAATTCGCTTAAGAGCCGTGATTGAGCAAGATCACGAACAGTTGGGTATTTACTTAGGTGATGATTTATTTGAGATGATGGTTGATGGTTATTTAGCTTTATATCCTTCAACTCATACGTCACTACGAATTTTTGCAGAGAAACTACCAGATTATTTAGCCGCTAATACTCCTTTTAGTGATTACCCCATACTTGCAGATATAGCCAAATTTGAACGACTATTACTAAGTACTTTTGATTCAAGCGATAAAACATTACTTAATGTATCAGAGCTTGAAAGTATTGAACCTCAGCAATGGCCAACTTTACTATTAAAATTACATCCAAGTGTACAGTTAGTTGTGTTTAATACGTTGGCGGTTGAAAGTTGGCAGGCAATAAAACAAAAGCAAACACCGCCAGAGCCAAGAGGCTCAGAACCTCGCTTTTGGGTTGTAGCACGTGATGCTCAAAGGCGTACACAATATTTAAGCGTTGATGCACAAGAATACCGCTTACTGAGTTTATTAAAACAAAACACACCCTTTGCACAGTTATGTCAATCCTGTTTAAATGAACTCCCGGGTGAGCAAATCGCTGGGTTTTTAATTACTAAAATTAATCAATGGCTTGAACGTGGTTGGTTAATTAGCGAGTGAGTTAAAACAATATAGTTATTTTTCGTTGCGAAGGAATTTTTTTGAAAGCCACCATATACACATTAATTGCTTTAATTGCGTTTGCCGCAAATTCTCTTTTTTGCAGAATGGCCTTAGCCGAGGGCTATATAGATGCTTGGAACTTTACTGTAATCCGTTTACTTAGTGGTGCCGCATGTTTAGGCATTATAATGGCTATTTATACGCATAATTTAAAACGCAAAGGCACATTTAATCCCGCTATTTTAAGTGATAAAGGAAGCTGGCGAAGCAGTATTAGCCTTTTAGTTTATGCGCTTTGTTTTTCGATTGCCTATGTAGAGCTAGATACAGGCACTGGCGCACTTATTTTATTCTCCGCTGTGCAACTCACTATGATTGGTTGGGGTATCTATAAAAAAGAACAATTAAGTGTACTTCAATGGTGCGCGTTTATAGTGGCATTAGGTGGATTTGTATATTTAATGCTGCCTTCTGCTGCGGTGCCTTCTTTATTAGGTGCATCGCTTATGGCACTCAGCGGTGTGGCATGGGGTATTTATAGTATTCGAGGTAAAGTGTGTGTATCACCACTGCGTACTACTGAGTTTAACTTTATAAGAAGTTTAGTGGCTATTCCTGTTTTATTACTTGTAGGTATGAGTTATTTAAAAAATATGAGTATTGAAGGGGTGTTACTTGCATGTGCCTCGGGTGCGATAGCGTCTGGAATTGGTTACAGTGTTTGGTATGTGGCTATGCCACTGCTTAAAAGTACCCAAGCTGCTGTTGTGCAGCTTTGTGTACCTGTACTAGCAGCCATTGCTGGGGTCTTGTTTTTATCAGAGCAGGTAACAATGGAGTTTGTAATAGCAAGCTCGTTAATACTAGGCGCGGTGCTGGTATTTATCTTAAATAAAAAGAAGGTGTGATACCACTTAAACAAGTTCTTTATGGCGGACTAACGTTCGTTACAAAGCGTGTATAAATAGCGGGTAAGTTATCAAGTATTGCCTGCTTACCCTGTAGTTCACTGTTTTTTATGCATTCAAAAAGTACTTGCTCGCTAAGCGTATTCACTAATAATTGTGATTGCTTAATATGGCTTATATGCCAAAGCTCGGGTGCGACACCACCTAAATCATGTTGGTAAGGACGATAAAAACCAAATTTAGCTAGGTGAGTATCAAGCCAATTACTTAAAGGCGTAAACGGACCACCTTGCTGATATTCATCAGGCGTTAGCTGCAGCTTATAATCATCACTCACTGCTGCTTTATCAAACACATCTAAATCGGTCCCTAAATGATGCCTGCTTGCCCCAGGTAATGCAGAGTAGAGCATTATTGCTATGCATTTATCTATATCATTTAATTTAGTTAAATCTACAACCTTTTGCTGTTTATTATAAACAGGTCGAATACCTAAAAACTTATTATTCCAAATAATTGATTGACGATTAAAGTCGCGAAAACTTGAGGCAATAGTAAGCTCAAATCCCGCTTTTTGAGCTGCACTTTGCAGCGCTAAAAAGTCGCTGATAATAGCGCTGTGCAAGCGATGATTTTGTATATCAGTTAAATGTGTATCACTTTGGCCAGTAATACACATTATTGATGTGGGTTGAGTGACATCCATTATGTTAAAAGTTGCTCTAATATTTGCTCGTAAATGTCGGTAAGGGCGATTAAATCATCAGTGCTTACGCATTCATCAACTTTATGGATAGTGGCGTTACGTGGACCTAGTTCAATTACTTTAGCGCCTGTTTGTGCAATAAAGCGACCATCTGATGTACCACCCGTAGTTTCTAGATTCGTGGTTAAACCGGTTACTGATTTAATCGCTTTAACTGTGGCATCAACAAGCGGGCCGTGCTCGGTAATAAAAGGCAAGCCATTTACTATCCAGCTCAATTCATAATTTAAGTCATGTTTTTGTAGAATGTCATTCACACGCTGTTGTAATTGCTCATGCGTTACTTGCGTGCTAAATCTAAAGTTAAACTGTACTTCAAGCTCACCCGGAATAACATTACCCGCACCCGTACCACCATTAATATTCGAAATTTGAAAGCTGGTGGCGGGGAAGTATTCGTTGCCGTTATCCCATACCGTTTGGCTAAGCTCAGTAAGTGCTGGCGTCGCTAAGTGAATTGGGTTTTGTGCTAAATGCGGGTAGGCCACATGACCTTGTATACCTTTAACGGTTAAAAAAGCGGTAAGTGAACCTCTGCGACCATTTTTAACCACATCACCGAGTACATCGCGTGATGAGGGCTCGCCTACAAGGCACATATCAATTTTTTCACCGCGTGCTTCTAATGTATCTATTACGCGGGTCGTCCCGTTTATAAACGGGCCTTCTTCGTCAGAGGTGATTAAAAAAGAAATAGAGCCTTTATGATCAGGATTTTTAGTAACAAAGCGCTCGGTTGCTACAAGCATTGCAGCTAATGAGCCTTTCATGTCGGCAGCGCCACGCCCATGCAATAGGCCATCTTTTATTAATCCTGAAAACGGTGGATGTTGCCAATTTTTTTCAGGACCTGTAGGTACAACATCGGTGTGACCTGCAAAACAAAAATGTGGTGATTGTGTGCCTTTTCGAGCCCATGTATTGAGCGTGTCGGTAAAAAATAACGACTCTATATTAAAGCCAACCGCAGCAAGGCGATCGTTCATCATTTGTTGGCAGCCAGCATCTTCGGGCGTTACCGATTCACGTTGGATTAGCGCTTGGGCGAGTTTAATTACATCATTAGTCATTATTTAAAAATCTCGTCATATTGCGCTGCTTTAAAACCTAAATGATAACTGCCATTACTTACAAGTACTGGGCGTTTGATCATAGCAGGTTGCTCAACTAACAATGGGATAGCACTTTCTTTAGTCAAATCCTGTTTTTGTTCGTCAGTTAGTGCGCGATAAGTTGTGCCACGTTTATTAACGAGTTGCTCCCAATCGAGCTTATTTGCAAAATCACTCACCATTTGCTCGTTTACGCCATCTTTGCGGTAATCATGAAACGTGAATTCGATATTGTTGTCGGCTAAGTATTTCTTTGCTTTTTTTATCGTATCGCAATTGCTAATACCGTATAGAGTGATCATAAATTTAGTTCTTCTTAATAATAGTTAATAGGGTGTCTACACCCGCGTTTACATGCGAATGTGAGTAATGAAATGTGCCAAGATTATGGCCATTAAGTAAAATTAAACTTGCTAGCATAGGTGTATCTAATTCGCGTAAATCAAAATAAGCAAGGCGCTGACCCTTACTTATTTCACTGCCGTTTAATTGTGCTATGTGTGTGTGCGTAATTGATTGCGAATCAGGAATTGTTAAGTTTATTAAGACTTTTAAGCCATTCTTAGCTTGTAAAATAAACTCAGCACCTGCGTTTTTTACTTGTAATAATGTACCGTCAAAGGGCGCTAAAATTTTGTGACTACTGAGCGTCACCGTAATACCTGGTCCAAGAATACCAAATCTAAAAATAGGTTCGGGGTGTTCTTTCAACGACATTACTTTACCTGTAAATGGGCTTGTAATAAGAATGGCATTACGAGGTGTTTTATTGAGTGCTAAATACTCTATTGTTTGTGCTTTCATAAGCTATTCGGCCACCACGTTGTAACCCTCTTTTTTTAATGCAGTAAGCGCTTGTGACGCCGTTTGTTTTTTTACTAAAATATAATCGGTATCGTAGGTTGAGATTGAAAAAATAGAAATTTTAGCACGCGCTAATACCCCCGATAAATTGGCCATTATTCCCGTTAACGAAAAGCCAAGTGGGCTTACTACTTCAAGCTCTTGCCAATCAGATTCGGTATCTAAACGCTCTATTTCAAAGCTACTAGGGCAAACAATAGATAGTTCATCTAGGTTTTTAGATATAAAAAATAAAGGAAGCTTTAGGAGTGCCACAGGTATATCGGCGTCTACATCTAAACTGTGAATAGATAAAACTGTGCTGTGTAATAGTAATGTTTGTTTTGACATTAAACGCCTGCGATACAGCATTATTAATAGCTTTATAGTATAGATTATTGGCTTTAAATTAAAGGTGTAACAGCGACTAAAATAAGAGGTAGTAAATCGATTTTAATGGAGATTAAAAACTTACCCACAATTTCTGTGGATAAGTATGGGGGTTGCAGGGTATAAATAGCCTAACTATTTAATTATTAAATAAATAATAGCTAGGCTATAAAAAGCACACGTTGCGTTTAATGTGCTATTTGAGCTTCTGTTTGGGCTGCCTGAATGGCAGTTAAGGCGATTGTATACACAATATCATCCACCAATGCACCACGGCTCAAGTCGTTTACGGGTTTGCGCATACCTTGAAGCATAGGGCCAATACTTATTAAGTCGGCACTGCGTTGTACTGCTTTATATGTGGTATTACCCGTATTTAAATCAGGAAATATAAATACAGTGGCTTTACCAGCAACAGGGCTATTAGGTGCTTTTTTAAGTGCTACATTTTCCATAATAGCGGCATCGTATTGTAGTGGGCCGTCGATAATTAAATCAGGGCGTTTTTGTTTTGCTATTTTTGTGGCTTCACGTACCTTTTCAACATCGGCACCCGTACCTGACGTACCTGTGCTATAGCTTATCATTGCTACACGTGGCTCTATGCCAAATGCAGCTGCAGAGTCGGCAGATTGAATCGCTATATCAGCAAGTTGTTCAGCATTAGGATCTGGGTTTATAGCACAGTCACCGTAAACTAATACTTGATCTGGGAGCAGCATAAAAAATACGGATGATACTAACGATGAACCTGGTGCAGTTTTAATTAACTGAAGTGAAGGGCGAATTGTATTGGCGGTGGTGTTTACTGCGCCCGATACTAAACCACCTACTTTACCTTGCTCAAGCATCATTGTGCCAAGCACGACGTTATCTTGTAGTTGCTCTTGTGCTACAACTGCAGTTAGGCCTTTGCTTTTACGAATTTCGACCATAGGCGCAATATAATCATTTATAATACTTTTTGGCTCGATGATACTTACATGTTCGTTTAGCTCAATACCTTGCTGCTGTGCAATACGCATTATTTCTTCGCGATCGCCAAGCAATATAGTTTTAGCAATGCCACGTTGACCACAAATAGCAGCCGCTTTAATTGTACGAGGTTCATTTCCCTCTGGCAGTACCACGGTTTTACCTGCTTTACGTGCTTTATCGGTTAATAAATAACGAAATGCAGGTGGTGATAGTTTACGTGTTTTGCCCACACTTTGAGCTAAAGTATCGAGCCAGCTTGAATTGATATGCTCTGCATTGTGATCTTTTACTTTTTCAATGCGTTGGTCATCATCATTTGGTACTTCCATATTAAAGTTATGCAGTAATAGTGATGTGCGCCATGTGTCGGCATCGGTTGCGAGTATTGGTAAACCGGTTTGCATAGCTTGCTCGCAGAGCTCCATAATTCTCGGCTCAGGCTCATACCCTCCGGTTAACAATATAGCGCCAAGTTTAGTGCCGTTCATAGTAGATAAACACGCAGCAACAAGTATGTCAGAGCGATCGCCCGGTGTTACTAATAAAGCGCCTGGCGTAAAATAATTTAAAATATTAGAAACCGTACGAGCACAAAAAGTAATACGACGCAGGCGGCGATGAAGCATATCGCCTTCGTTAATTATTGTTGCTTTTAAATACGCGCTTAAGTCTTTTACGCGTGGCGCTACTAAGTCAAAATCCCACGGGATTGCGCCAAGCAACATAAACGGATTTTTTTTAAAAATAGGTAAAGACGCTAAACGATTTAACTCGTTTTCAAGCTCTTCGGGTTTGTAGCTGTCGACTAAATCGGCACGTGCACGACCTTCTTCATCAAGTGGCGCATTTACTTTATTAAAAATACAGCCCAGTACGCGGGGATGATCAATGCCCCCATGGTTACCTGCTGCAATTTCAAGGCGGTCTTCTATTTGTGTAATGGTGTAATTACCAGGGGTAAGTACAAATACAATTTCAGCGCCGAGCGTTTGTGCAATTTCGCGGTTTACACGCCCAGCATAAGGTTGGCGACGAGTAGGCACCATACCTTCAATAATAGCGACTTCATCATCGTTAATTTTACTCTCAAAACGTTCAACAATTTCCTCTAGTAGGTCATCACCTTTACCGTCGCCAATCATTTGTTCTGCATAGTCGAGTGCAAAAGGCGTTGGTGGGTTAATAGGTGAGCCTTGAGTGACTATTTGTGTTGATTTTTCAGGGCCTGTTTCACCAGAACGTGGTTGAGCTATGGGTTTAAAAAAGTTAACTTTAACTGTTTTTTGTTCAAGTGCACGCACTAAACCAACTGATACCGACGTTAAACCCACACCGGTAGAAACAGGAATTAACATAATACGACGTGCCATATTAAAGCTCCTTTACAATATTTGCAGCATCAAGAGCAATAACCCATTCTTCATTAGTTGGCATTACAACTGCTTTGACGTGTGAATTTTTACAGCTAATAACGCCTTCTTGACCAAAGCGCGCATTGAGGTTGGCTTGCGGATTACAATTAATGCCTAAAAAGGCAAGTTGTGTAATTACTTTTTCACGAATAATATCTGAGTTTTCACCAATACCACCAGTAAAAATCACAGCATCAAGGCGCTGTAATGGCACCATATACGCCGCGATTTGTTTTGAAAGTCGGTAGCAAAACATTTCAATTGCGAGTATCGCTTTTTTATCACCGGCTATAGCGGCTTCTTCAATGGTACGGCAATCGTTAGAAAGCTCGCTAATACCTAACAAGCCACTTTTTTGATTTAGTAGGTTATCTATTTGTTGGGCTGTGTAGTTAAGTTGCGTGGTTAAAAAATTAAATAAACCAGGGTCAATATCGCCGCTACGTGTGCCCATTATCAGCCCCTCTAGAGGCGTTAGTCCCATACTGGTATCAACACTCTTACCATTTTTAATAGCGCATACAGAACAACCGTTGCCTAAGTGGGCACTAATAAAATTGCTTTTCTCGATAGGTTGCTCAAGTAGCTTTGCTGTTTGCCCTGCAACATAAAAATGACTTGTGCCGTGAAAACCATAACGCCTAACACCAAACTCGGTGTACAACTTATATGGAAGAGCGTAAAGAAAGGCAACTTCATTCATAGTTTGGTGAAATGCAGTATCAAACACCGCGACTTGTGGCAAACCTTCAAACGATGCCTGCGCCGATGAAATACCTAATAAATTAGCGTGGCCATGAAGCGGCGCAAGTGTTGCCGACTGTGTAATGCCTGCAATTACTTTTTCGTCAATCAATACAGATTGCGTAAAGTGCTCGCCGCCATGTACAACACGATGGCCCACGGCGATAAGTTGCTCGTCTAAGTTGTGATCTTTTATTAAGCTTACAAGCGTATTTATAGCCTCAGCATGTGCTTGATTAGCCGCTAAGTCGATAACTGTTTTAGTACCATTAAATTTGTATTTAATAGAGGGCGCTTTGTCGCCTAAGCGTTCAGCAAGACCTGAAATGATTTCGTGACCATCGTTCGCATCAATAATGGCAAACTTTAAGCTAGAGCTACCACAATTTAAAACTAAAACGTGTTGTGATTCAGGAGGGGTTGTTGGCATAGATTCAATTTCCATAAACAAATTTAGTAAGTAAACATTAATACGTAATAGTTACACTTACGGTATTAAATAAAGCTAAAACAATTGAATGTTCAATTGCAAAGTAGTTAACGCAATGTTAATTACCTTAATTAAGATGTTTAAGTTAGGATTGTTCGTCATTAAAAGGTAAATTTAAGCTGTTTTACTGAGAAAGTGTAACTCTTTCATTTTGTGTTACACTTTAGGTATAGCTCGTTTTCTATTGTATTTAAAAGCAGTATCTGTGAGGAGTCATGATGCAAAAAAGTGTGATGTCACAACTACAAACAGGCCGTTTGTATGGTAAAAAATGGCCGATGCGCAAAGAGCTTGCGCCTTTGTTTTTAGAGTTTAGAGTAATTAGAGCGACTGAGCTTGCCATTACAGTAATGCCAATTTTAGCCATGCTAACATTGTTTTTTCAGCTAAATTACTTGGGTTCTGATTTTTTACCGCAAGCCATTGCGAGTGCATTATTTTTTATATCTCTACCATTACAAGGTTTATTTTGGTTGGGTAAGCGAGCGCAAACGCCTTTAGAGCCTGCGATGCAAAAATGGTATAACGAGCTGTACACTAAAATGGCAGCTAATGGATATCAAACGCAGTTAAGTGAAAACAAGCCCCGTTATATGGAGCTTGCCAATTTACTTAAAGATATGTTTGATAAAATGGACAGGGCGTTTACTAAAGAGCAGTTTTAGAGAGTTACATCATTATCTATTTTGGTAAACTGAGTAATATAAAACGATAAGGTGACAGTGTGCTCACCTTTTTCTTCGAGTGCTGTCCAGTGCTCGGGTCTAAATTTCCATGCAAATGGCGTCATCATTATTAAGTTTTTAATATCAGCAAAGCCAAGCGTTACTTGCTCTGTTAAAAGAATTTGTTCTGATTTTTGAAATCCTTTTGGAATCGCAATTTCAGTATGTTCGTTTACCTCTGAATATATATACGATTTCAATTCTTTTAAATGACAAGGGCCAGGGCTTGCAACCACTAATGTTGCGTTGTGATTTGCAAGACGTTCAAGTTCTTCTTCAAACAAAGGTGCAAATACACTTACAAGTACATCAGCAAATTGGTTTTTAAAGGGCGCTTGGCTGATTGATGCCACACTAAATTGGCAATTAGGGTAGCGCTTTGCAGCATATTTAACGGCAGATTTTGAAATATCAACACCGTATACAATAGCGTTTGTTTTACTCGCTATTGCTTGAGTATAGAATCCTTCACCGCATCCTAAGTCAATAACAGTATTTGCACTTATATTACTGACTATATCACTGAGGCTTTGCTGTAAAAAACGATAATAACCACGCTCTAAAAATGCGCGTCTTGCTTGTACCATTTCAAGCGAGTCACCCGGTTGTTTTGAGTTTTTTTGCTGCACAGGCAGTAAATTAACATAACCTTCTTTGGCAAAATCAAAGCTATGGTTGTTAGCACAGCGAAGCGTTGAATCAGCTTTTAAAAGTGCTAGGTTACACAGCGGGCATTGATATTCAAGACTCATGAGTCTAGGTAGTCCTTATCGTAAAAAGTTTTTACCCAATGAGGGCGATAAATGATCATAATTGTTATAGCCATGCCATTGAGCATAGCTTCAGGAAACCAAATAATAGCACTTAAGTAAACGTAGTTATCTGCAAGTTCTTGCCAATTGTATTGCCCTATAGCTAAGTAAAATAAAGCACCTAGGCTTATTTTTATACAGGCTATAAATCCTGCAGTTATAAACGCGCAAACAAATATATAAACAAAAAAATGACGAGGTAAATACTGGTAACTAATTATAAAGCCAAGGTAGCTCAATATTATAGGAATAAACGCACCAATAAGCAGTTGAACAGGTAACAGTTCAAGTTCAATTTGGCCAAATGCAGCGAGTAGAGCTGTGGCAAGTAGGCTACTTAAAATCGTTAATCGCCAGCCTAAAATTAATGTTGCAGCCGTAACGCCTAATATGTGTAAATCAAGGCCCGTTAAAATGCCTGCCTTTATTCGCCAAAGCACAGCAAACACTAGCGCACACGCAAGCACACCCGTTTGACGGACTGGCGTATTAAGCAATGTTTTATATGTTTTTTTATCAAAGCTTAAAATAGCAATAATAATTACAAGAGCCCAAAGTAGCCCCTGCATTGTTAGGCTGAGCATAATAATTACTTAAATGTTGACCATATAGGGGCATGATCAGACGGTTTTTCAATACCGCGAAGTTCGTAATCAATACCGGTATCTATACAGCGTGCAGCAAGTTCATTAGTTGCAAGAACGACGTCAATACGAAGTCCACGGTTATCTACAAATCCTTTTGAGCGGTAGTCAAACCATGAGTATTGGTCGTCTGTTTCAGGGTTTTGCTCTCTAAAGGTGTCTTTAAAGCCCCAATTAAGTAATGTTGCAAGCCACTCACGCTCTACCGGTTGGAAAGAACATTTACCTGTTTTTAACCAACGTTTTGCGTTTACGTCGCCAATACCAATATCTAAGTCAGTAGGTGATATGTTTATATCGCCCATAACTATTACGTCCTGATCGGGTGTGTGGTTAGTTTCAAGGTGGGTCATTAAATCTTTATAAAATTGGCGTTTATAAGGGAATTTAGTTTCGTGATTAATATTATCACCTTGTGGGAAATAGCCGTTCATTACTGTTAAATCTCGACCGTTATCTTGTTCAACAGTGACGCTTATCATGCGTTTTTGCGATTCATCTGTATCGGTGGCAAAGCCTTTTAATACCGATTTAGGCTCCTTTTTGCATAACATAGCTACGCCGTAATGCGCTTTTTGACCATGAAAGTAGACGTGATATCCCATTTTTTGTACATCTTCTAGTGGGAACGCTTCGTCATGAACTTTAATCTCTTGCAAGCCAATAACGTCTGGTTGATGTTTGTCGATAATTGCTTGTAATTGGTGAAGACGAGCACGCAGACCATTGATATTGAAAGAAATCACTTTCATAAAATTTACCTTAAAATTGGTTCTATTTAATAGCTTAAATTGTATCAGTAAATACGCGTACATAACATGACTGAATTGAGATAATAGCTGCACAAATGTTGATCAATTGGTGGCTAAAGTTTAAACATTGTAAATGCAGTATTAATTTATTAAATAAATAAAAAATTCAATTGAACTTAGTCTTATTGAATATATAATGCGCGAAATTCACTTGTTTAGCTCGTTCAAATAGGATCTCTCATGAAAACTCAACTACTTTTAGCCACTGCTTTATTAGCATCTGCAACTACGTCAGCACAAAGCAATACTTATTTCAGTCAAGATAACAAAATTGAATCTAAGTTATGTGTACTAAGTGCAAACGAAGGCTTTAGCGTTGCTCGTAGGGAAGCTGCCCAGCACGGCGTTTACTTATCTCGTTTTTCTAAAAGCATTTTATGTAATGGTGAAGATATTCGCGATATAGCTAAAAAAACGACGCTAAGCACAGTATCTGCTGAAAAAATAGAAGTGTTTGCAAAAGACGCTCAACAAGAAACTCAATTATGTATGACGGCCCTAAAACAAGGTTTAGCACCTGTTCGTCAAAAAATCGGTAACTTAAACTCTCTTAAATGTAATGGTCAAAACGTTACTGAGTTTGTTAAACGCTACCAAAACGCAGCAATCTAATTATTAGCTTAACTATATAACTGAACTTGAGATACCTGGTCATTACCGGGTATTTTTTTGCAAAAATTACAAGGGTGTATGCAAAGCTTGCAAGCTTAACTTATTGGAATTGTTTAATAAGTACACTTTAAAACAATTAAGCTATTGATTTATCTGATTTAAATATTTTTGGCATTCGAATTGTATTAACTAAAGTGACATTTAATTAATTACGAAGGATACGTCTTATGAAAAAGTTAACATTAGCAGCAACAATTTTAGCATCGTTAAGCCTAGCAGCTTGTTCATCTAATCAAGGTCTTGAAAGAATAGACAGTGACTTTGCAAGTTTAGATAATGACAGTGATGGCTATATCTCAAAAGTTGAAGCAGATGACGATAACATCTGGCAGCACTTTTCAAATATTGATACCAATATGGATAACGAAATTAGCCGCAAAGAGTTTAACACTTATATGAAGCTTAATAATGGCAAAGTAGCTTCTGATGCTGAGGTAAGTGAATCTGCATTTAAAGCTGAAATCGCTAAATTTGATAAAATTGAAAGCAGCTTTGCAAGTCTAGATAACGATAGCAATGGCTATATCTCGGTAGTTGAAGGTAACGATGATGATATTTCAAATCATTTTGGTTACATGGATAAAAACCAAGATAAGCGCATCAGTAAACGCGAGTTTATGGGTTACATTAAAAAATACGGTAACGCAGTCGCTGAAGATGATGCATTAGAAGCTATTAAAAGTAACTAATAGTTACCATTTTAGTAAGTAAGATTAAAGCCAGTGATAGTCACTGGCTTTTTTTGTGCTTTAAATTAAGTAAATTGGTAGATATATTTTCCTAGTTTGATGTTGTTCTGTCATAATAGATGGCTGTGTATTTTTATTTGTTAAGAGTGTGTATGACGGGTCGGCGAATTAGTGATGAACAACTAGTTGAGATCATTGAAGCAGCTATTTTTGTTGCAGATAAGCCTGTTAGTAAACGCCATATTAAAGACACTGTATTAATAGATTTAGCTATTTCTATGGCGCGAATAAATGACGCAATAGATACAATACAAGAACATTTTCAAACTCGTGGTATTCGCTTAGTTGAAGTGGGTAGTGGATATCGGTTTCAGGCATGCAGTAGTTTAGGCCCTTGGTTAAATAACTTGTGGCAAGAACGCGCACCAAAATACTCGCGTGCTTTACTGGAAACATTATCACTTATTGCATACAGGCAGCCCATTACACGCGGCGAAATTGAGCAAGTAAGAGGTGTTACTACGGGTTCGAATATTATTAAAACCTTACTCGAAAGAGAATGGGTTAAAGTGGTAGGGCATAAAGAGGTTCCGGGAAAACCGGCTTTATATGCAACTACTAAGCAATTTTTAGATTATTTTTCGTTAACTGGGCTTGAAAATTTACCTGCGTTGCCAACAGAGCAGCAAAGTAAAATTAACCAGTTATTGAGCGATCCTTCTGTGAGAGAACCATCCGAATGAGTATTATACAAGGTGAAAAGTTACAAAAAGTCTTAGCCCGTGCAGGCGTAGGCTCACGCCGTGAAATGGAAAAATACATTGACGCAAACCGCGTTAGTGTAAACGGTAAAGTGGCAAAGTTAGGTGACCGTGTTGAAGAAACCGATTTGATTCGTGTTGACGGTCACAGTGTAAAAATTGAAGAAAAAGCAGACCGAATCTGTCGTGTAATTATGTATAACAAACCAGAAGGTGAGTTAAGTACACGTAAAGATCCAGAAGGGCGTCGTACTGTATTTGACCGACTTCCCCGTATTGATGGCGATCGCTGGATTGCGGTTGGTCGATTAGACGTCAATACATCGGGTTTAATGCTTTTTACAAACGATGGTGAACTGGCAAACCGTTTAATGCACCCAAGCTATGAAGTAGAGCGTGAATACTCTGCACGTGTATTTGGTGAAGTAACCAACGAGACGGTTAAAAACTTACTACGCGGTGTTGAGCTTGAAGATGGTCCAGCCAAATTCACGACTGTAACCCCTATGGGTGGCGAAGGTGTTAACCGATGGTTTAATGTAACGTTAAATGAAGGGCGTAACCGTGAAGTTCGTCGTTTATGGCAGTCTCAAGATGCAGAAGTATCTCGTCTTATTCGTATTCGTTACGGTAAACTAGAGCTTGATAAGCGTGTGCCACAAGGTGGTTGGATGGAGTATGATTTAGAAACAGTAAACTACTTACGTAAAACCGTTAAATTAGGCCGCGAAACACAAACTAAGCTTTCTGTTATGCCTGAAAAACGCAAAGATAAACGCGCTAAAATTAACCAAATCCGTAAAGCAGTTAAAAAACACAATCAACGTGTTAAGCCAACTAAACGTAAATAATCAATTAGTTATTTATTGAGCACAAAAAAGCCGCTAATTGCGGCTTTTTAATGCGTATTGTTTAAGTTATTTAAACTCTAAGTTACTTTTTTTCTTGAGCATCTAATGATTCGCCATTCACTTTACTAGAGTCATCGCTCATCAAGTATAAGTAGGTTGGCATTAAATCCTCTGGCGTAGCAAGGGTATCTCTATCTTCACCCGGGTATGCAGCCGCTCGCATAGAGGTGCGCGTTGCACCTGGGTTAATACAGTTTATACGAATATTCGTTTTACCTACTTCACATGCCCATGTTTGCATCATACCTTCTACTGCAAATTTAGAGATGGCGTAAGGGCCCCAAAATTCACGACCTTTGCGGCCTACACCTGATGATGTAAATATTATCGATGCATTATCAGATTTACGAAGAACGGGAAAAAGTGCTTTAGTGATCATGGCTTGTGCAGTGACGTTTACTTTCATTATGTTTTCGAACGTGGACGAGCAAAAATGTTCAAGTGGACCAAGCGACCCTAAAATACCTGCATTATTAAGCAATCCATCAAGGCGGCCAAACTGATATTCGATTGTTGCAGCAAGGTCACGGTAGTTTTGCTTCGTTGCGCCTTTTAAGTCCATAGGCACAATTGCAGGTTTAGGATAACCAGCATTAACTATTTCATCGTAAACACATTCAAGTTTATTAGTTGTTTTCCCTAATAAAATAACCGTAGCACCGTATTTTGCATACGTAATTGCTGCTACTCGGCCAATACCATCACCGGCGCCTGTTACTAAAATAACTTTATCTTTAAGTGCGTTTTCAGCTGCTTGATATGTGTGCATAAAAGTACCAATTCATATAATTTTTTTGATTTTAACATAGCAAAACGTGAAGTAATCGAATTTATTGTAAAATTAGGTGGCGAAAATAGAAACTTTACGTTAAGTTTAACTGGTCTAATGTCTCATTAATAATCTGATTACATTGTTTTAACTTAATACACTGATTAAACACACTATAAAAATAAAATACGTGCGGAGCCAACAATATGAAAAAAATGCTACTTTCACTCTCGGTTACAGCTGCTTTAGCAGGTTGTGGCGGTGGAGAAACGTTAACAGATGTCAAAAACGACACAGCACCCGTTATTCCAACAGCAACAGTTACATTTGATCCTGCTGCAGGTATCTTATCGGTACCTAATGATTTATTAATGAGTGGAACTCAAGACGGTACACTTAATATCCCTGGAGAATTAGATGACGATAATGTATCTATTTCTCGTGCAGCTTATGCTGACCCTCAACTTGCACTAGGTGCACTTGACGGTTGGTCTTCGCAGGTTCCTTATAAAATCGATTTAACATTTCCGCCAAATGTTAGTTTAGATGAAGCGTCTGCGGGAACACCTGGAACAGTAAGGATTTTTGAAGTCGTAATGGGTGCAAGCTTAACTGACGCAGAATGTTCTGTTGTAGCGGCAGGCACTGCTTGTAAATTAGTGGGTGAACTTACTTTTGGCGTTGACTTTGTAACTCAAGCTTCAGGTGATGCCGTTGCCATTATTCCTTTAAAACCATTTACAGCCGGTAGCTCATACATCAATGTATTAACTACAGGGCTTAAAGATTCATTAGGGCGTTCTATTGAACCTTCTTCTACTTATGCCTCTGTGAGTGAAGAAGCGCCGTTAATTACAGAAGCCCAACTTGGTTTGCAAGGTGCTGTAAATAGCTACGAAAATGTAGTGGTTAGTTCAGGCGATATCACAAAAGAAGATATTATTTTTTCTAGCGCAATGACTATTCAATCAGCAGGTCCTGTATTGGGCACTATCAAGCAATTGTTAGCTGGTAGTTTGAGAAACCCTGCAACTATACCAAAAATAACTGTTACAGAGTCTGATGAGGTTGAAACGGTTAAAGATTTTTTAAAATTTCCTGATATAGCTACTTTTGCTCCATTTGATGCTGTTGAATATATTAAAGGCGAGATTACTTTACCAATGTATCTAGGCACACCAACAGGTAAAGATACAAGCGCTTTGAATGACACATACTGGAAAGCAATGTGTTCAAGCCCTGTTGCAGTATTAAATCAGTTAGCCGCGGATCAAAAGTTACGAGATGAGGATAAAGAAGAAGATATTGATGCAACCATGTTTGACGAAGGACCTTATGAAGAAGTTTGTCAGCAAATAAATGCTCGTCTACATGACTATCCAAAAATAGATATTACTCGACATTTAACTAAATATAACCCAGTTCCACTAGCTCAAAGCAATGAGACTATACCTGTACAAATCACAAAGCCAATTTTAGCTGATATAAATGTTTATCGTTCAGCTTATGGTCTACCTGAGCTTGAAAGTATCCCAGAAGGTGGCTGGCCTGTTGTAATTATGCAACATGGCATAACGACGAATAAAGAAAGTATGCTTGCTTTAACGGCGCAGCTTTCAATACAGGGTTTTGCGACTGTTGCAATTGACCATCCTCGCCACGGTGAGCGTGGAATAGATGTTGGTGATGATGGGCTTAACTCTGCTAAAGAGGTAGGAGACGACTTCAATGCAACCACAGGCTCTGTCCTTAGTTACATGAACTTAAGTTCGTTACTAGTTGCTCGCGATAGCCTGCGTCAATCGGCTGCTGATTTATTAGGTTTGCGTTTAGGTTTAAACTTTATTAACGATGCGACGATTAACAGTAAAGATGTAACTTATGTTGGACACTCTTTAGGTTCAATTGTTGCTCCAGCATTTATTGCTCAAGCTAATACGCCAATGGCAGAAACGCTTGATCCGCTATTTAATGTTAACACGGTAGCGCTTGCAAGTGGCGGCGGCGGTATAGCAAGCTTCTTACTTGAATCCGCTGCGTTTGGTCCATTTATTCAAGGTTCAGTACTTTCACAAGCGGGTACAACAGAAGCCGATGAACTTAACGTTTACTTACAGGGCGCTGCGCTTTCTAACTGTGGTTCATTTGCATTGGAGGATATGGAAGCTTATTTAACATGTGGGTATAACGAGTATATTGCCTCACTTACAACCGCAGGTGAAACGACTAAACTTACTAACATTCAAGGTGTATTTACACAGTTTGCTTTTGCGGCGCAAACAGCGCTAGATAGTGGCGACCCAACGAACTACGCAGCCACTGTGAAAGCATTAGGTACTCCTGTTTATACTAATGCTGTTGTGGGTGATGGTGTTGATAACAAGCCTGACCAAGTGATACCACCAATGGCAGCTAATAATCCTATTTCTGGCACAATTCCATTAGCTAACTTGATGGGTCTTGAAACAGTAAGCTCTTCGCAAGCATTGAGTGAAACACCAACAAGCTATTTAGTTAAGTTTACTAAAGGGCATCATGGTTCTATATTAACGCCAGCTCAAGATGCTGCAGAGGCTGGAACTGTTGAAGGCAGTGCGGCCGCTAACGCAGAAATGCAGTTACAAGTAGCAACTTACTTAGCTTCTCGTGGACGTATGTTATTAGTGTCAAATCCTGAGGTTGTGACTGATTAATAACCAGTGAAGTAATTAACCTTTAAAAGCCACTGAAAAGTGGCTTTTTTTTGTTTTAAAGCATGCTAAATTAGCTGAAATTTATAAATGGAGAAACCAGTTGGAATTTTTATACGAGTACGGTTTGTTTTTTGCTAAGACAGTCACTTTTGTTATCGCTATAGCAGTTATTTTAATGCTTATAGTAGGTGCTGCAGTTAAGCCAAAAGCAAAAAAAGGTGAAATACAAATTGACGATATATCAGAGCAGTTAGTTGAGCTTAAAGAAAGCTTTTTACAAAATACACTCGGTAAAAAAGAACTTAAAACACATCAAAAACAGCTTAAATCGCAAAGTAAAAAAGCAGATAAAGATGAGCCAAAACCTCGCTTATATGTAGTTGACTTTGTTGGTAGTATGGATGCCCACGAAGTAGAAAGCTTGCGAGAAGAAATTACTGCAATTATCTCTATCGCCGATCCAAGTAAAGACAAAGTGCTTATTCGTTTAGAAAGTGGTGGCGGTGTTGTACATGGATACGGACTTGCTGCATCACAGTTACAACGTATTAAAAGTGCAGGCATACCCCTAAGTGTATCAATTGATAAAGTAGCAGCGAGTGGCGGTTACATGATGGCATGTGTTGCGGATGAGATACTCGCAGCACCGTTTGCTATTGTTGGCTCTATTGGTGTGATAGCACAAATACCTAACTTTAATAAAATATTAAAGAAAAATGATGTTGAATTTGAGCAAATAACCGCAGGTGAGTTTAAACGTACGCTTACTTTATTTGGTGAAAATACAGATAAAGCACGCGAAAAATTTCGTGAAGAAATTGAGCAAACACATGATTTATTTAAAACTTTTGTAAGCGCTCAACGTCCAAGCCTTGATATTAATTTAGTTGCGACGGGCGAGCATTGGTTTGCAACTCAAGCAATTGAAAAAGGTTTAGTTGATATTATTAAAACGAGTGATGATGCATTGCTAGAGCAGCAATATGAGCGCCAAATTTATAAGATTAAATACAAAGTTAAAAAGGGATTGAGCGATAAGTTAGCCCTTGGCTTGAGTAGTGGTGTAAATAAAGCGGGTATAAGTTTACTTTCTAAATTTAAATCCCTAAATCCTTAGGTTAGAATATTTAACCTGAGAACAAGCTAATTATTTTTACTCGAAAAAAAACCTTGATGCAAAACATCAAGGTTTTTTTATAACTCAATAGTCATAGATTATGAATCAATAGACTTATGATAATCTTCTAAATCTTTAGCTGCATTGGGGTCGTTAAAGATGCTCTCATCAAGCTCACCTTCAGATTTGGCAACAACACAGGTAACCATACAATCCCCGGTTACATTAACTGCTGTACGTGTCATATCTAGCAAGCGGTCTACACCTATAATAATTGCAATCCCTTCGACAGGTAAACCGACTTGGTTAAGTACCATTGCCAGCATGATTAAGCCCACACCAGGTACACCCGCGGTGCCCACAGAAGCAAGTGTTGCAGTTAATATAACCATTAAGTAATCAGAGATTGTTAAATCAACACTAAACACTTGTGCAATAAACACGGTTGCCACACCTTGCATAATGGCCGTGCCATCCATGTTAATAGTAGCGCCTAAGGGAATAGTGAATGAGGCAACAGAGTTGTTAGCGCCTAATTTTTTGGTCGCTGTTTCAAGTGTAATAGGCATGGTTGCGCTTGAGCTTGAAGTACTAAATGCAAATAAGCATGTATGCTTCATTTTTGCTAAGAAAATAAGCGGGTTTAGGCCGGTTAATATTTTTAAAAGCAATGTGTAGTTTACAAAAGCATGTAATAACAGTGCGAGTACTACAACACCAAAGTACTTAGCTAGGCTCACAATTAAACTAAGCTCAATAGTTGTAAACAGTTTTGCCATTAAAAAGAACACGCCATAAGGGGCAATGTTCATTAAAAGCGTAACTAGTTTTAAAATTACTGTGTTTAAATCTTCAAATACGGTAGCAACACGTTTTCCTGCTTTACCACTTAATGCCATTGCTACACCAAATAAAAGTGCAAACACAATAACTTGAAGCATATTGCCTTTGGCCATTGCTTCAAAAGGATTTGTAGGAAACATATCTATAATTACACGTGCAAGGGTAGGTGCTTCTTTAGCATCGTAGGTTGCATTAGATGGCAGGCTTATACCTTCACCAGGACTAAATAGTAGTGCTAGCGTAATGGCTACTGTTATAGCGATTGCTGTGGTTACTAAATATAAACCAATAGATTTACCACCTAGGCGACCTAGTTTTTTAGGGTCACTTAAGCTACAGGTACCACAAACAAGCGACACAAAAACAAGCGGGACAACTAACATTTTTAAGCTGGCGATAAATATTTGGCCGCCAACATGAAAAATACCATCGACAAAAAAGGCTTTAATTGGCAAAGAGAATAACCCAAGCGGTATTAGATAATCGTCTTCACCAGCTAATATAGCCTGAAATATAAAACCTACTGTAACCCCAAGCGCCATACCAATCATGATGCGAGTGGTTAAACTCATTGAACGGATTTTTGACATATTTCCTGATCTACATTTATAAATTTGCCATAGACTACCAGCAAGGAAATATTTACTACAGAAAAAGTTAGTATTTATTTAAAAATATTTTGCACAAAAAAGTAATAAAAAACTGTGATTTTAGACTAAGTTATAGGTTAATATTAAGTGTAAATTAATTTTAATTATAATAACAACGCTAGGGAGAGGTTCATGCCTTTAATGCGACTGCTCGGCATTTCATTGCTAAGTTTTTTACTTATAGCCTGTGGTGGCGGTGGGTCACTTGAAAAAGATGGCTCCATTAGTGATGGTTCAGGGGATACTGGTGGAGACACAACTGTACAAGCAGCGAATATCGAGATTTCTTTTGAAGATCGCTCTGTCACTGCAGATTCACCATTAAAAATCACTGCAACTGTTTTAGGTACTGATGGGCTACCAGTACAGCGTCAAGAGGTTAGCTTTACAACTACATTAGGCTCATTCATACCGGCAACTGGTAGTGCTCTAACGGATACTAGTGGAGTTGCAACTATTGAGCTAGCTGCTGGAAGTATTGAAGGTGCGGGTACCGTTATAGCAACGTACGAAGAGACTAGCAGTAAACTTGGCTTTTATACTGCAGGAGATGAAGCTTCATCGGATAATTCTAGCGCTAATATTGATATTAAAATTTTACAAAACTGCCCAGATAACTGGCTTAGCATTGATCGTGATTCGGTTGAGCTTAGCTCCTCTGATTGTTCACAGAACAGTAATCTTTTAGGTCAGCAGGCTATTATCTATGCAAAAATCACCAAAGCAGGCACTAATACACCAGCCAGTAATGTGCTAGTTAGCGCTACGACAACATTAGGTGTCTTATTGCCAGAGAGCTTAACTGCAAAAACCGATGCGTTTGGTATTGCAATTTTAAATCTATTACCCGGAAGTAGCTCTGGTGTAGGTCAGGTGGAGTTAACATCACAAAGTAGCGTAGCATCTGTTTTATTTGAGATTAACGCTGTTCAAGTCGGTGTTGATTTAAGTTCGGGTATTGGTTCATCAGATATATTGTTAGCGGGTTCTACTACAGTAATTACAGCAAAAATTGTAGACAGTAGTAATAATTTATTTACGACACCCCTTGAAGTACAGTTTACGTCTGCATGTGCCCAAGAATCAACGCCTAGAGCAACTATTGATAGTGTTGTAAGTAGTATCGGAGGCATAGCCAGCACAACATATAAGGCTAATGGGTGTAATGGTGTTGATACAATTACGGCCACAGTGGTTACCGGTGGCAATGTTGCAACACAAACAATTAATATTAATGTAGTAGCAGCTCAAACGGGTTCTATTGCTCTTATGGGGTCGACCAATCAAGTTTTAGCTATTAAAGGCGCTGGGGGACAAACCCTCACTGAAAACTCAGAGTTAACCTTTAGACTTTTGGATATTAATGGAAATCCTATAGGTCAAAAGCAAATAGATTTTGCACTTTCACAAAACCCCGGTGGTGCTTTATTGGGTAGTGCATTTCAATTTACCAACAACGAAGGTTTAGTAACTGTAAATGTGCGCTCAGGAAGAGCCGCCGGTGTTTTATCTGTTACTGCTTCGCATCAAATTGACAGTGGCGATACCTCTCAAAATATCGTGATTTCAATCGTTTCAAACGATATTACTATTACTACAGGGGTACCAGATCAAGACAGTTTCACTCTTGCAGTGCAAACGTTTAATACTGAGTCATTAAATGAAGCGGGAGTAACTACCGATTTAACCGTATTTGCCGCAGATCACTTTAATAATTTCGTACCGGATAATACAGCAATTTATATTGCCAGTGAAGGCGGTGCTGTAGGCACTATTGATGGCGAGCAGTTTACTCCTTTATTGCTTTGCCGTACAATAGACGGCGTATGTAATGCACAGTGGCGTAGCCAAAATCCTATTCCGTATCATTATAGTATTTACCAGAATTCAGTAGGGCAGAAGTGTGATCGATATTTTGGAAAAGCTGCACCTTGCTCTTTAGGCATCAGAGAGTCTAAATTAGATGTAAATGGTAATTTAGAAACTTATCTTAACAGTAGTGGTGCTCCAATAACCCTTGCTGATGCACCAGCACTTGCACCAATAGATTATCCCCTTGGTGGGCGAGTAAGTTTATTGGCTTATTCGGTGGGTGAGGAGTCTTTTAATGATGTATCAGCTAATGGCGAATTCAATCAAAATGAATTTGACACTACATTACAAGACTTACCGGAAGCATTTATAGACTTTAATGAAAATGGTGTATTTGATGGTAATTTACTTGCACCAACTAATCCTGTTGACTCCAATGGCGGGGAAAACGAATGGTACGTTGAGCGCTCTGGTGTATTAAATAATGGTAAGTACGATTTAGGTGATGGTAAATATAATGGTTTACTGTGTAGTGATGAAGCACTTACAGCTAACGCTTGTACTAGAGAAACAGTAAATGTACGTGCTCGTTCTGAACTAGTTATGTCAGGCAGTACTCCTTACATAAGGGCCGTGACTGCTTTAAATGATTGTACTTTAAGTAGTGGAATTAGTTTAGAGGCTTCTGATATGGCTGGTATGTGTGACATAAACTTGATTGATATTAGTAACTCGACGCCTTACAGTGCAATTTCGGTTACTATTTTCTTCAGTGATATTCATAACAACCCATTACCAGCAGGCACTACTGTTAAAGTAACATCTGATAATGCGGTATTGAAAGGGTTGACTGACTATACTGTAATTAACACAGCGCAAAAAGTTCCAGATTCAGTCACTGTCAATATTACTAAAGAGACAGATCCTGATGCTGTAGATTCTGGTTTTTTATATATTGAATTTGAAACACCTGGTGGAGTTAAAACCCAGTATACCGTGATGTCGATTTTGGATGAACCAGAGCCTTAGAAAAAATAAAGTATTTAAAATGCCAACCTTTAGGTTGGCATTTTTGTTTCTGTTCTATATATTCCACATCAATTAATCTAAAAACACCTGTTTGTTTAATTTAACGACAAAAATTGTTCGTTTATTCAGTAAAAGCTGAAAAGTTTGTATTAAAAGCTTGTAACAACTAGTGTTTGTAGATATACCTATAAATATTCGCGCCGCTTATAGCGGTAAACACATTTTTAATATTTGGTTAGAAATAGGCAACTATGGGCAAATCGCTAGTAATTGTAGAGTCACCTGCTAAGGCTAAAACAATTAATAAATATTTAGGTAATGACTTCATCGTAAAGTCCAGTATTGGACATGTGCGAGATTTACCTACTTCAGGTTCGAGCAAAGCTAAAGTGCCGGCAACTAAAACGCCAGCAGAAGTTCGTAAAATGGAACCAGAAGAAAAAGCAGCGTATAAAAAGCAACGAGATTATACAAACTTAGTCGCGCGTATGGGTATTGACCCAAACCAAGGCTGGGATCCGCATTACGAAATACTGCCTGGTAAAGAAAAAGTTGTTCAAGAATTACAAAAGCTGGCAGAAAATGCAGACCAAATATATCTCGCAACGGATTTGGATAGAGAAGGGGAAGCAATTGCTTGGCACCTTCAGGAAATTATTGGCGGCGAGCCTTCAAAGTATAAGCGCGTAGTTTTTAACGAAATTACTAAAAACGCAATACAACAAGCATTTGAAACACCAGGCGAGCTTAACACCGATATGGTTTATGCTCAGCAAACACGTCGCTTTTTGGACCGTGTTGTTGGTTTTATGGTATCACCTTTACTTTGGGCTAAGGTTGCTAGAGGACTTTCTGCAGGACGAGTGCAATCAGTGGCAGTACGTTTATTAGTAGAGCGTGAACGTGAAATCAAAGCATTTATCCCAGAAGAATTTTGGGATATTCACGCTGACGTTAAAAATACTGAGTCTGAGTTACGCTTAGAAGTAGCCAAACAAGCAGGAAAGCCATTTAAGCCTGTAAATGAAGCTCAGGCTAGTGCAGCGGTTAAAAGCCTTGAGAATGCAGAATATAAAGTAATTAGCGTTGAAGAAAAACCAAGTAAAAGTCGCCCAAGTGCGCCATTAATTACTTCAACCATGCAGCAAGCGGCAAGTACACGTTTAGGTTATGGCGTTAAAAAGACCATGATGCTTGCTCAGCGTTTGTATGAAGGCGGTTATATTACGTATATGCGTACCGATTCAACTAATCTTTCAAAAGATGCGGTTGAAATGTGTCGTGAGTACGTAACGAACGAGTTTGGTGCTAAATATTTACCAAAAGATCCAATTAGCTACAGCTCTAAAGGTAATGCACAAGAAGCGCATGAGGCTATTCGTCCTTCAAGTGTTACCGTGTTATCTGGGCATGTTGAAGGTGTCGACGCCGATGCTAAAAAGCTGTACGAGCTAATTTGGCGTCAGTTTGTAGCGTGCCAAATGGTACCTGCTGAATACGATTTAACAACGCTTACAGTTGAAGCTAACGACTTCCAACTTAAAGCAAAAGGCCGTGTGCTACGCTTTGATGGTTGGACTAAAGTACAGCCTGCAATACGTAAAAAGAACGAAGAAGATCAATCATTACCGGCTGTTAAAGAAGGTGAAGTCCTTACTTTAATCGAACTTGATCCTAAGCAACATTTTACTAAACCGCCAGCGCGCTTTAGTGAAGCAAGTTTAGTAAAAGAGCTTGAAAAACGCGGTATTGGTCGTCCATCTACTTATGCGTCAATTATATCAACGATTCAAGATCGTGGTTATGTACGTGTAGAAAATCGCCGTTTCTTTGCTGAAAAAATGGGTGAAATAGTTACCGATCGTTTGGTTGAAAACTTCACTGATTTAATGAATTTTGATTTTACAGCAAAAATGGAAGGCCGTTTAGATGACATCGCTGAAGGCGAGCGAGTATGGACTGAAGTTCTTGATAAATTTTATGCTGATTTTTCAACGCAATTAACTGTCGCTAAAGATGAGCCAGAAAATGGCGGCATGCGTCTTAACGAGATGGTTGAAACGGATATTGAATGTCCTACGTGTAGCCGAAAAATGGGTATACGTACGGCATCAACCGGTGTTTTCTTAGGGTGTACTGGCTATAGCTTACCACCTAAAGAGCGTTGTACTACGACAATGAACTTAGTGTCAGGCGATGAAGCGGTTGCAGCCGATGTTGAAGACGAAGAAACTGAAAAGCTAATGCAGATGAAACGTTGCCCGATTTGTGAAACGGCAATGGATTCATACCTAATTGACGAAACCCGTAAATTACATGTGTGTGGTAATAATCCCGCATGTAAAGGGCATATAGTTGAAGAAGGTACCTTTAAAATTAAAGGCTATGACGGACCAATTATCGAATGTGATAAATGTGGCTCTGACATGGAGCTTAAATCTGGTCGCTTTGGTAAGTACTTTGGCTGTAATAATGACGAGTGTAAAAATACACGTAAACTACTTAAAAGTGGCGAAGCTGCTCCACCAAAAGAAGACCCTGTTCACATTACTGAATTAGAATGTGAAAAGTCAGATGCGTATTTTGTATTACGTGATGGCGCCGCGGGTATATTTTTAGCTGCAAATACTTTTCCTAAGTCACGAGAAACACGTGCACCTAAGGTAGAAGAATTAAAACGCTTTAGAGACCGTATTTCGCCTAAGTTTTATTACCTAGCTGATGCACCAGCTAAAGATCCTGATGGTAACCTTGCTGTTGTACGCTATAGCCGTAAAAATAAAGCTCAGTATGTTATGACTGAAGTTGACGGTAAAGCAACTGGCTGGACTGCTCATTATGAAGCAGGTAAATGGACAGAAGAAGCGAAGAAAAAAGCAGCGCCTAAAAAGAAAGCCGCAGCAAAAAAGGCACCAGCTAAAGCAAAACCTAAAGCTAAAAAAGAGGATGAATAAGTAGGTATTTCTTATTCATAGCTTTTTATAGTTTTTAAAAAGTCATAAAAAAACCGGAATACACAGCTTGTGTCTATTCCGGTTTTTTTGTGCCTAGTTAAATGTTTTCGCAACGGCTTTATTAGCAGTACATTTAACTAAGCGTATTGGGTATATCAATTTTTATTAAAAAACATAGTCATTTTATTGCACTAAATAGATCGCTAATTTAATGCAATTGGTATGATTAAATTTTAACAGAAGATACTTTTTTATAGCCTTCAGATTCAAGCTCATCATTTACGCATTTTAATACGTAGGCATTTAGCTCTTCATTGCTTACGTCATCATCTTTAGCCCAGTTAACACACATCTCTGTGTATTCTTTTACCATTTCGGCTGAAGCTGTTGGCGCATCGTCTGCTACCGCGTAAGTCGCAGATACTGCAAATAGTGGTGCTACGATTAATGCTAGCAATGCTTTTTTCATTCGTTTATTCCTAAAAAAATGGTGTGATGACTGATTTACCCAGTTTAAAGTCAGGTTTAAACCAGTAGTGCCCAATCCAGAACAACTCTGTTGGTATATTGATTTTTAAACGAAAACGAAATAAAAGATAACAAAATATTTTTATCGTAAGGATGAGTAATTTGCTTGTCGGTATTTCGCAGTATTATGTTGTAGTGGTTTTTAGGTTTAAAGATGAAGTTAATAAGTGCAATAGTCGCTATTTCTGCTGTTGAGTTATTAAAAGTATTTAATAACTCCAGCGTATACCCAAGTCATAAACTATTTTGGAAAGTGATTATTCATGTCACGTTTGTAATATCAAGTGCTTTGCTTGCTTTAACTAACTATTTAAACAGCAAAGCTCAAAGTCACCATAAAGATAAAATACATAAAAAAGCCCAAGTAATTAACTTAGGCTTTGTTGTCTTCATAGCTTAATTATAAAATTAAACGTAATTTTTATGTGATTAACACTTTGCATAAAAGCAAGCATAAGGCTCAAGCGTTAATGTATCTTGGCTTAATTTTGCACTATGGTGGCTAAGCTCGTTATATTCTTTAACGATTGATGTTGGCATATTAATAGCTGTTTGCTGCGAACTTAGATTAAACAGGCAAAGCATTTTTTGCGCTCCAAGGGTTCTATAAAAAGCAAGCACAGGCTCAGGCGTTTCAATAAACTCAATATCACCTTCAAGTAGCACAGCTTGGTTTTTGCGCCACGCCATAAACTCACGATAGGCGTTTAAAATTGAGTTACTATCATTCGTTTGCACAGCGACTGATTGCTGTTTGTGTGCGTCATCAACAGGCAGCCAAGGTTTTACGTCACTAAAACCCGCATGAGATGAATCAGCGTGCTCCCAAGGCATTGGCGTTCTACAGCCATCACGCCCTTTAAAGTTTGGCCAAAAAGTAATGCCGTATGGGTCTTGTAAATCTTCAAAAGCAACAGATGCTTCACCTAAACCAAGCTCTTCACCTTGGTACATACACACACTTCCACGAAGGGAGGCAAGTAGGGCGGTTAACATTTTACATTGTTGAGAATTTATCTCGCCGTTTTTACTCCAACGACTTGCTACGCGCTCTACGTCATGGTTACTAAATGCCCAGCACGGCCAGCCTTCCGTCATACGCTGTTCAAGAGTTTGAACCGTAGTTCTGATATATTCACTTGAATAATCATTTGTTAATAGCTCAAAACTATAACCCATGTGCAGTTTGTCACCGCCTTGGGTATATTCTGCCATAGTTGCTAATGAATCCTCTGATGAGATTTCGCCGAGCGATACAGTACCTGGGTATTTATTAAGTAATGTGCGAATGTCTTGCATAAACTCAATGTTTTCTGGTTGAGTGTTGTTGTAGTAATGATATTGAAACGCATACGGGTTATCTTCACTAAAACCGCGACCTTGGCGTTTGTCTTTTGGTTTAGCAGGGTTATCGCGAAGTAATGCATCGTGGTAGCAAAAGTTAATAGCATCGAGTCTAAAGCCATCAACGCCTTTTTTAAGCCAGAACTCCACGTTATCAAGCACAGCTTGCCTTACATCAGGATTATGAAAGTTTAAATCGGGTTGTTCTGTTAAAAAATTATGCAAATAATATTGCCCTCGGCGAGGTTCCCACTGCCATGCGCCACCACCAAAAATAGACAGCCAATTGTTAGGAGCTGTTCCGTCATCTTTAGCATCGGCCCATACATACCAATCAGCTTTATCGTTTGTTAAATTATCACGACTATCTAAAAACCACTGATGTTGATCAGAGGTGTGGCTTAATACCTGATCTATAATTATTTTAATATCTCGATCGTGGGCTTGACTAATAAGTTCATCAAAATCGTTTAAGTCACCAAAAAGTGGGTCAATGTCGCGGTAGTCGCTAATATCGTAACCAAAGTCTTTCATTGGCGATTTGAAAAAAGGTGAAATCCAAATTGCATCAACTCCTAAGCTCTTAATGTAATCAATACGATTAATAATCCCTTTTAAATCACCAATGCCATCGTTGTTGCTATCTTGAAAGCTACGCGGATAAACTTGATAAATAACCGCACCTTTATACCACTGCTTTTGGGTCATGCTTTTCTCCATCATTCCACACAGTATTTAGACTATTCTTTGTTGTGATTACGATTAATCACGTTATTTGCAAAAAGCATACGTGAAGCCTTTAATCCTGTAAAAAGTCTGCATACGTATGCACTAAAAATAATGCAATAAATTTATTAAAAATAAGCGCTTAGCATAGCTTAAACAGTGCTCATATTGTGTGCCTATTGTTTACCAATTACTTTATTCATTCATTTTTTAGTTAAATTAAACCTAACAGACTGTACTGTAAGGAAAATATACCTCAGGCTTTACATGGAATGGTCAGACCAATTTAACGCTTGGTAAATGTGGAGTAATTTAAACTTTATATAACAGCGATAATTAATTTCACCTTGTTTACATTTAAGTAAAGGTGCCATTAAGTTTCAATAGAATTGATTTAACTATTTATGCTTGCTTTGTGTTTTTTATTTTATTTATTTTCAATAAAATCATGGTGTTGAAGTGATGCTTGTGATTTTTATGTTAATATTAAAGAGTGCTTTAATTGTTGAATACGTATGCATAAAGTTGTTAATAAAATAAATCTGGCGTTAATATTCATCCTGACAACAAAATTAGCTCGCCTTGTTTAACTATCACTTAAACATTGAACGCGGGTATCACAATATGGGTAACGGGAAAACATTATGTCTATGTTCAAACCAAGTATATTAACTTTGGCATTAACAGCTGCAGGCTTATCAAGCTTTGCTACACAGGCTGCTCAAGAAGATACAATAAAAAAAGATGATGTAGAAGTTATCGAAGTTAAAGGCTTTCGTGGCAGTGTGGTTGAGTCTATTAACACTAAACGTTTCTCTACTCAGGTTGTAGAATCTATATCAGCCGAAGATATTGGTAAATTACCAGACTCTTCAATTGCTGAATCGATTGCGCGTTTACCTGGCTTAACAGCGCAGCGCTTAGACGGCCGAGCAAGTCGTGTCTCTATTCGTGGTTTTGGTGAAAACGAAAGTGGTACTACATTTAATGGTCGTGAGCAGGTATCTATTGGTGATAACCGTGGCGTAGAATTTGACCTTTACCCATCAGAAATAATGAGCGGTGTTACTGTTTATAAAACGCCTAATGCAAGTATAGATGCTGAAGGCATAGCAGGCGTAATTAACATGCAAACAGTTCGTCCTTTAAGTAAAGGCGAACGTGTTGTACAAGTAAATGGACAGTATGAGCAAACTAGCTTTGATAAACTAAACCCAGACGGTAACGACGCTGGTTACCGAGGTACAATTTCATACATTGACCAGTTTGCAGACGATACCATTGGTGTTGCATTTGCTTTAAATACGATGAGTTCACCAAATCAAGAAAAACGTTGGAACTCGTGGGGTTATCCAGAATTCAATGAAAATGGTAACGATTATTCAATTTTAGGTGGTGCTAAACCTTACGTGCGTTCATCAACGCTTGAGCGTGACACGGCAATGCTTGTTTTAGAAGCAGCACCTACAGACAATCTAAGTATGACGTTTGATGCGTTATATGTAGATTTTACAGATGAAAAAATCTTACGCGGTATTGAAGTTCCATTCGCGTGGGGACAAGGTAGTATCGACTCAAGCAGCGTAGTAGTTGATGAAGAGTCAGGCTTTATAACAAGCGCTGTAACCCAAGGTCAGCGTGTTGTAGTTCGTAACGATTACGAAGAGCGTGAAGCAGAACTTACAGCTTTTGGTTTTAATACTAAATACGATATTGACGATTCGTGGTCAGTAGAGTTTGATGCAAGTTATTCACAAGTAGAGCGCAAAATCTGGAGTGTTGAAAGCTATTCAGGTACAGGTCGTGGCGATGCTCGCGGTGTGGCAGATAACTTGGGTTACACATTTAATGGTGGTAACACTGGGGCTACTTTTTCACATGATTTAGATTATAGCGATTATGATTTAATTCAGTTAGGTGGCCCGCTTTCGTGGGGTGCAAGCTCTGCACTTAACGATAAATACGGTTTAACTGGTACTGAATATGAAAACCAAGCGCAAGACGGTTTTATAAATGCACCTACTATTGAAGATGAATTATCAACATTAAAAATAGCCGCTTCAAAGGTATTAGAAAACGAGTACATAAGCTCTATTGAATTTGGTATGTCTTACAAAGAACGTGAGAAAACAAAAGATTCAGAAGGTTACTTCATGACGTTATCTAGCTTTTCGCTTGATAACCCAGGCATGCTTAGCGTGCCAGAACAGTACCGCAACGGAAGTGTTGATCTAGGCTTTATAGGCATGGGCGACATGATTGCTTATGATGTAAATGGTTTAGTTAACGATGGTTATTACGACTTACTTGCAGAGAGCTTAACAAATACAAGTCATGCGACTAAATCGTGGACTGTAAAAGAAGAAATCACTTCTGCATTTGTTCAAGCAAATATTAATGCTGAAGTGAGCGGCCTTGCACTAACGGGTAATGTTGGCGTGCGTTATGTACAAACTGATCAATCATCACAAGGTAATGCATTTAGTACTGTTGATGGTGTCGTTGTTACATCACCTACAGACATAAGCCATGATTACTCACACGTATTACCTAGCTTAAATCTATCTCTTGCGATTGATGAGCAACAAACAATACGCTTTGGTGCTGCTAAAACAATTTCTCGTGCACGTTTAGATGAAATGAATTCATCAGTTAATGCGTCATATAATCAAACGCCAGATGAAAATGGTAACTACTGGTCTGTATCGGGTGGTAATCCAAATTTAGAGCCTAAAGAAGCAACTGGTTACGACTTTACTTACGAGAATTACTTTAGCGATGAAGGTTACTTCTCTGCTGCGTTTTTCTATAAAGATTTAACTCAGTGGATTTTTGACGGTACTTACGCAATTGATATGTCGGGTGTTGCAGACCCATCTACTGGAGAATTACCAGCAACATCATCGGGTACTGGCAGTGGTAAAATAAATGGCGGCGGTGGCGATTTATATGGTTACGAGCTATCACTGGCATTACCATTTAAACTATTTCACCCATCACTTGAAGGCTTTGGTTTAATAGCAAGCCATACAGGTATTGAGTCTGATATTGAAGATCAAAATGGTAACGAATACGAACTACCGGGTCTTTCAGATAAAATTCAAAGCTTAACGGTTTACTACGAAATGCATGGTATGCAGTTACGTACCAGTATGCGTAAACGTAGTGCCTTTAAAGGCGATGTATATGGCTTAGGCTTTGACACGGAACAAGTTGATATTTTAGGTGAAACTATTTGGGATGTTCAAGCGGGTTACGACTTTAGTGAAGCGGGTATTGAAAGCCTTGAAGGTTTATCAATTCAGTTTCAAGTACAAAACTTAACAGAAGAACCATTTACGTCGCTTTCTGGCGACAATGCTTTACAAGTACGTGATTACCAAGATTACGGTCGCACTTACTTGTTAGGCTTTAGCTACAAGCTATAATAAAAACTGTGTGTAGAAGCCCTTGTAATTTGTGTTACAGGGGCTTTTTTATAGCTAGTTTACCTAACTTAACAAAGCTTTAATTTGTAAACGTGGACAATAATATGAAACCAATAAAACACGTGGTAATTGCAGGCGGTGGTACTGCAGGGTGGATAACAGCAGCACTGCTTAATAAAGTGTTAGGTAAAGTAATTAATATCACGCTTATAGAATCATCGGCTATTGGGTCAGTGGGAGTGGGCGAAGCAACAATTCCGCCTATTATTCAACTTAATAACGCGCTGGGTATAAACGAGCAAGATTTTATTAATGCCACTAATGCTTCAATAAAATTAGGTATTGAGTTCGAAAATTGGAAAACGCCAAAGCATAATTATATGCATGCGTTTGGCTCGTTTGGTAAAGACTTTCCTTTTTGTGATTTTTATAACTTTTGGTTAAAAGGTCAAGTTACGGGTTGCGAAGACGAACTATGGGATTTTTCACTCAATTACCAAGCGGCTAAACAGCATAGGTTTGCCCCTTTAAATACCATTCCAAATACCCAACTACCTGGGCTGAGTTACGCGTACCATTTTGATGCCACACTTTACGCCGAATATTTAAAAAAGTTGGCTATATCGCGCGGTGTTAAACACATAGATGCAAAAATAGACCATGTTGAACAATGCTATACAGGCAATATTAAAAGCCTAGCACTTGATAACGATAGTCAAATTAGTGGTGATTTATTTATAGATTGCACAGGGTTGCGTGCCTTGTTAATTGAGCAAACACTTAATACAGGATTTATTGATTGGTCTCATTACTTACCCTGTGATAGTGCAGTGGCCATTCAAACACACAGTACCAATGAGTTAAAACCTTATACACGATCTATTGCACATAGTGCAGGCTGGCAATGGCAAATACCGCTGCAAAACCGTATTGGTAATGGCCTTGTTTATTGCAGCCGATATTTATCAGACGATGATGCTAAACAACTACTTCTTCAAAAATTACCCGCTAAGGCAATTACAGAGCCCCGTATTATAAAATTCAAAACAGGTCGGCGCTTAAAGCAGTGGCATAAAAACGTGGTCGCGGTTGGTTTATCAAGTGGGTTTTTAGAACCGCTTGAGTCAACCAGTATTCATTTAATTCAAACTGCGGTTACACGCTTAATTAAGCTATTTCCACACAATGGCATTAGCGATGCGTTAGTAACTGAGTTTAATAAACAAAGCGTAATTGAAATAGAGCACATACGTGATTTTATTATTTTACATTACAAGCTCACCGAGCGAGAAGACTCCCCATTTTGGCGCCAATGTAGGCAAATGGATATACCTAACTCCCTGAGCCAAAAAATGAATTTATTTAAGCAAACAGGCAAGGTAGTACGCGAAGACGACGAGCTATTTACTGAGGTTGCTTGGCAGCAAGCAATGATAGGGCAAGGGCTTATCCCTGATGACTACAATAGTATTGTGGATTCGTTAAGTGATGAGCAACTGAGCGATTTATTTTCTACCTTAAAAACATTGATAAACTCAACAGTTGCGCAACTACCAACTCATCAAGATTTTTTAGCCAGTATTAAAAAGGTTTAATAATGCGATTTTTAAACACACTTTTACTAGTAAGCGCATGCAGCTTACCAAGCTTTAGTTATGCACTTAATGTAGAGCCTGCCAATTGGTGGGTAGGCATGAATAAAAGCACTATAACCATCATGGTGCATGAACAAAACATTGCTAACGAGCAAATTAAATTAGCTAAGTACAATGGCGTTAAGTTAAATAAAATAACGCGTACAGATAACCCAAATTATGTATTTTTGAATATAACGATTTCCGATGCCGCTAAAGCTGGAACGCTAGAATTTAGCAGCAGCGAAACGAGCCAAAATTTTGAATTTCCACTACTTGCACGTGATAAAAACAGTGCAAAGCGCCAAGGCTTTACATCTAACGATACCCTTTATTTAATCAACCCAGATCGCTTTGCTAATGGTGATGAAAAAAACGATACAGTTAAAGGTATGCTAGAGAGTGCAAATCCAAGCTTAAAAGGCGGACGACATGGCGGTGATATTCAAGGTGTAATTAATGCGCTACCGTATCTAAATAATTTAGGCGTGACACAGCTTTGGTTAACACCTGTGCTTGAAAACAACATGCCTGACTATTCTTACCATGGTTACGCGATCACAGATTTTTATAACGTTGATCCACGTATGGGTTCAAATCAGTTGTACAAAACGTTATCAATAAAGGCTAAAGAGCAGGGCATTGGTCTTGTTATGGATATGGTACTTAATCATTTTGGTTCTGAACATGCTTGGGTTAAAGACAAACCCACCCAAGATTGGATTAACTTTAATGGCGACTTTAAAAATGGTGAAAATGCGACAAGCCATGCGCGCCAAACAATTCAAGACCCACACGCAAGCAACTATGACAAACGCCAATTTAGCGATGGTTGGTTTGTTGCTAGCATGCCTGATTTAAATCAGCGCCAACCACTTTTAAGTGAATATTTAATTCAAAACGCTATTTGGTGGATTGAATACGCCGATTTAAGCGGTATTCGTGTAGATACCTATTCTTATTCAGATAAAGCGTTTTTAAGTGATTGGACAAAAGCCATTATGGATGAATACCCACACTTTAATATTGTTGGTGAGGAGTGGACTTCAAACCCTGCAATAGCGTCGTATTGGCAACGCGGCAAAGTAAATAAAGATGGGTACACATCAAGCTTACCCAGTGTAATGGACTTTTCATTACAAGAAGCGGTGATTCAAGCTTTAAATGAAGATGAAAGCTGGAGTACAGGCTGGGTTAAAGTATATCAGTCATTAGCTAACGATTTTTTATACCCAGATACCAATAACATTATGGTGTTTGCTGATAATCACGATATGAGCCGAGTATATACAGAGCTTGGGCAAGACTTAGCTAAAACTAAAATGGCGATGACGTTATTTTTAACAACGCGCGGCATTGCTCAAATGTATTACGGAACGGAAGTGATATTAGATAACACGCCGAGTAAAGATCATGGCGATATACGAATTGATTTTCCTGGTGGGTTCAAAAATCAAAACGCTAATGCGTTTACTGGAGTCGGTTTAAGCGAAGAGCAGCGCGATATGCACAAGACCATTAGCACACTACTTAACTTTAGAAAGCAAAGCCCTGCGCTGGCAAAGGGTAAGCTCGTTCATTTTAGTCCGCAAAATGGTGTTTATAGTTATGCTCGCGTTAGTGACACGCAAACTGTATTAGTTTTTATGAATAAAAACGAAGTAACACAAAAGCATAATCTTGATTACATGCAAGAAGTTATACCAAAAAATGCCAATGCGCAGGCATTATTCACACAACACACTTTTAAACTAACTAACAGTATTGACTTAAAGCCAATGGCTGCAACGGTATTAGTGATTAATACGCCGTGAATGTTTAAGTGAATACGTATGCAGCAACTGTATGCTTGCTGCAGTTATCTTTAGTATAAAGCTATAACACTACTGACAAAAAGACACACAATGAAAAAATCAGTTTATGTACCCGCATTACTGTTTAGCGCACTTGTAACAAGTGCCTGCTCAGATAATAATAAAACCGAACCGCAGCAAATGCCTAAGCAGGTTCAAAACGAGTTAACAAAGCCTGTTGTATACCAAGTATTTACACGTTTATTTGGTAACACACAAACCGCAAATGTACCTTGGGGTACAAAAGAGCAAAATGGTGTAGGCAAATTTGCAGACTTTAACGATGCTGCACTAGCTGGTATTAAAGAGCTAGGGACTACTCATGTTTGGTATACAGGTGTTTTACATCATGCGCTAGTGGGCGATTATACCGAGTATGGGATTACGCAAGACGACCCTGATGTAGTTAAAGGCCGTGCAGGTTCACCTTATGCAATCAAAGATTACTACGACGTTAACCCCGATTTAGCCATAAATGTGACTAATAGGTTGGGTGAGTTTAGTGATCTGATTGAGCGCACTCATCAACATGGTATGAAAGTGGTTATTGATATTGTGCCTAACCATGTTGCGCGTGATTATAAATCAGTAGCAAAACCCAAAGGAGTAAAAGACTTTGGTGAGCAAGACGACACCAGCAAAGAGTACGATAAAAATAATAACTTTTATTATGTACCAGGTCAGTCTTTTCAGGTTCCAACATCACAAAGCTATACAGTTTTAGGGGGTAATACTCACCCTTTAGCTGATGGTTTTTTTGACGAAACACCCGCTAAATGGACGGGTAATGGGGCGCGTGCACCAAAGCCAGATATTAACGATTGGTATGAAACCGTAAAAGTTAACTACGGTGTAAAGCCTGATGGCAGCTATGACTTTCCTGTATTACCTAAAGAGCTAGAAAACCAAGATTATCGCGCTCATTATGCGTTTTGGCAAAATAAAGAGCTTCCTAATAGTTGGTATAAATTTAGAGACATCACTTTGTACTGGCTTGATAAAGGCGTTGATGGCTTTAGATACGATATGGCCGAAATGGTGCCAGTTGAATTTTGGAGCTTTTTAAACTCATCAATCAAAATGCAAAAACCGGATGCATTTTTATTGGCTGAAGTTTATAACCCGCAAATGTACAGAGCCTATATTCAGCAAGGAAAAATGGATTATCTGTACGATAAAGTCGGCTTTTACGACACATTAAAGGCCATTATGCAGGGTAAGCAAGCTGCTAATACGATTTTTGCAGCCCAAAGCCAAGTTAATGATATTGAATCGCACATGTTGCACTTTTTAGAAAACCATGACGAACAACGCATTGCGAGCCCTGATTTTGCAGGTGATGCACGCTGGGGGAAACCAGCAATGGTAGTTTCTAGCTTAATTAGTCGTGCACCTACTTTATTATACTTCGCTCAAGATGTAGGGGAGGACGGCTCTGAAAACGCAGGTTTTGGCACATCTACTCGTACCAGTATTTTTGACTACATTGGTGTACCCGCGCATCAAGCATGGATGAATGACGGCAAATTCGTTGGCGCTAACTTAACGAGCGAGCAAGCATCACTTCGTGATTATTATAAATCAATAATGGCTCTTAATAGTTTGCCGGCTGTTGTAGGTGGAAATATGACAGCGCTTTCGCTTAGTGGTAGCGAACGCGTTGCTGGTTTTGTACGCACGTTAGGCCAGCAATCGATTTATGTATTTAGTAATTTTAGTGAGGAGCCACAAACGGTGGTTATTAACTTAACACCACAGCAAGCAAATACCTTTGAGCGAAATAAACCGCTACACGACTTACTTGAACAAAATACCACGAAGCTCATTACCGACGGGCAAGTTACAAAGCTTACGCTCACGCTAAACGCATTTAGTAGCGCAGTGTTAACTAATAAGGCTAATCATGAATAATCAAAATAATAATTATGACAGCAACAAACCAAATCTGAGCTTTTGGCAAATATGGAATATGTGCTTTGGTTTTTTAGGCATTCAATTTGGTTTTGCACTGCAAAACGGCAATGTGAGCCGTATTTTTCAAACGCTTGGCGCACAAGTTGATGATATTCCTATTTTATGGGTAGCAGCACCTTTAACGGGTTTAATAGTGCAACCAATAATTGGTTATTGGAGTGATAAAACATGGGGACGTTTTGGTCGTCGTCGTCCGTTCTTTTTTTTAGGGGCGGTACTTACTACTATTTCACTCTTTATTATGCCGCACTCGCCAACGCTCTGGATTGCTGCAGGTATGTTGTGGATTATGGATGCGTCAATCAACGTTACTATGGAACCTTTTAGAGCACTTGTTGGCGATAACTTGCCAGAAAAACAACGTGCTACAGGTTACGGCTTACAAAGCTTTTTTATTGGTATTGGTGCTGTACTAGCCTCAGCATTACCATGGATGATGACTAATTGGTTTGATGTTAGTAATACCGCTGCTGCAGGAGAAATACCTGAGTCTGTTAAATATTCATTTTATTGGGGTGGGGTTGTATTACTAGTTGCAGTTCTTTGGACAGTTATGCGAACCAAAGAATATAGCCCTGAGCAATTAGCTGCTTTTGAAAACCAAACTACCAAACCGACTAACACCGCATTAGTAGATATCAACTTCAATAAAGGTGCCATTATTTTTGTGGTGCTAGGTTTAGCAACCCTTGCATTAGTAATGGGTTTATCGCTTGAAAAAGAGTTATACCTACTTGCTGGTGGTTTATTAGCGTTTGGTATTGTGCAGTGGATAGCGGGTGCTTTAAAAGGCGCAAATAAAACACAAGGCGGCTTTTATCAAGTAGTACAAGATGTATTTACTATGCCAGAGGCAATGAAGCAGCTAGCGTGGGTACAGTTTTTTAGCTGGTTTACGTTATTTGCTATGTGGATATACACCACAGCCGCAGTAACAAGCTTTCATTATGGTAGCAGCGATGCAACCAGTAAAGCATTCAACGATGGTGCCGACTGGGTCGGTATTTTATTTGCCGCTTACAATGGTTTTGCGGCCATTGCAGCAATGTGTATTCCGTTTTTAGTTAAAAAAATGGGCTTAAAAGGCGCACATTGCTTTAACTTATTACTAGGCGCATTAGGCCTTGCGAGCTTTATGTTTATAACAGACCCTAAAATGCTAATTATACCTATGATAGGCGTTGGCTTTGCATGGGCGTCTATTTTGTCGCTTCCTTACGCCATGTTAAGTAATGCACTACCGAGTAATAAAATGGGCGTTTATATGGGGATATTTAATTTCTTCATCGTTATTCCACAGTTATTAGCCGCGAGTATTTTAGGGCTTATTTTACGCCACGTATTTTCGAACCAGCCTATTTACGCATTATTAATTGGTGCAGCATCATTTGTTGTTGCTGCGATTGCTGTTATGCGCGTTAAAAATTCAAACTAAGGGTCACACAATGAAAAAATATAACCTTATTACCGCTTCTCTTTTAACTTTGGGTTTAACGGCCTGTGGTGCACAAAATACGAATAACGAAAATATCGACACTACAGTTTCAGCCGCTCCTGGCGCACCAGGCGCTGAACCATTTTGGGCTTACGCGGGTAAAACCGGAATTGGTACTTCTTTTGAGCAATACCAAAACGGCCTATATAATAACAACGCTGCGACAGGTGAAGTATCAAAAGTATGGTTTTCAATTGCTAAAGGTATGATCACCGAAACTATGTTTGGACTCATTCACCAAGCGCAAATTAAAGATATGCAGTTTGTAGTAACCGGTAAAGATTTTACAGTTACTGAAGCAGACGATTTAGACGTTAGCATTGATTACTTACATAAAGACGATAAAGGCAGACCACTATCGCTTGCTTACAAAGTAACAAGTACAGATAAGAAAGGGCGTTTTACCCTCGAAAAACACATATTCACCGATCCTGACGGACAAACATTGTTTGTGCGTACTGTATTTAATACATCACTTGAAGGTGTAAAAGCGTATGTAGTTGTTAATCCATACATTAACAACAACGGTTTAGGTGATTTTGCAAAAACAACTGAGCAAGGTTTAGTTGCTTGGGAAGACGATAACTTTTTAACACTGCAATCATCTACTCCATTTAAAATGAAAAGCGTTGGCTTTGCAGGTGTAAGCGATGGCATTACGTCACTTAAAACTAAACAACGACTCAGTGAGCAATATGTAAATACAGGGAGTGAATCGGGCAATGTCAGTATGTTGGCAGAGCTTGGCAGTATAAGTAGTAATACCACGTTTGATTTAGCACTTAGTTTTGGTAAAACGCAGATACAAAGCCAGCAACAAGGTGCACAGAGCTTATCTAAAGGTTATCAAAGAGTGCTCGATGCCTACAACGGTAAAGGTGAAGCGCTAGGATGGGAGGATTATCTACAAAGCCTTGAGCCATTAAATACAATGGTTAAGCAAACAGCCGATAACGGAAAGCTACTCTATACCAGTGCAATGGTGCTAAAAGCGCAAGAAGATAAAACGAATGCGGGCGCGCTTATCGCCTCGCTTTCTAACCCTTGGGGTGAAACGGTTTCGGCCAAAGAAGGGTCGACGGGTTATAAAGCGGTATGGGTTCGTGATTTTTATCAAGTAGCGATGGCGTTTATGGCTTTGGGTGATACTGCTACAGCTAAAACTGCCTTCGAATATCTTGAAAAAGTACAAGTTAACAGTAAAACCCCCGGTAACAATGGCGACACTGGCTGGTTTTTACAAAAAACACATGTAGACGGTGAACTTGAGTGGGTAGGGGTACAGCTTGATCAAACGGCAATGCCAATTATGCTCGCGTGGAAGTTACATCAAGCAAACGTACTAAGCGATACCGAGCTTAAAGATTGGTACGTACGCATGCTAAAACCGGCAGCTGACTTTTTAGTTGATGGCGGAAGGGCTAAAATTTTATGGAACGATACGCAAATTACTCCACCTGCAACACAGCAAGAGCGCTGGGAAGAGCAAAGTGGTTATTCTCCCTCTACAACGGCTGCCGTTGTTGCTGGTCTTATAACAGCCAGTGACATAGCAACACTCAGTGGCGATACTCAAAATGCAGAGCGTTATTTAGCAACGGCTAAAAAATATAACAGTGATATAGAGTCGCAAATGTTTACTACCCAAGGTAATTTAAAAGGTGATAGCACCGATGGCGAGTATTTTATTCGTATAGGTCAAGACACTGATGCTAACTCTAATACTAAAATTAACGCCAACAATGGCCGTGAAGGTTTTAACAAAAAGCAGATTTTAGACGGTGGGTTTTTAGAATTAGTCCGCTATGGAGTAAGAAGTGCCAACGATTCAAGCATCATTAAAACCCTGCCTGAGTATGACGACGAAACGCTTGAAGATAATCTACAAGTTAAATACAGCTTTAACTTTACCGATGGCAGCGGCACATTTGCAGGCTATCGCCGCTATGGTAACGACGGTTATGGTGAAGATGAAACCACAGGTACTAATTACGCCGAAAGCGGGAGTAACACACCAGGGCAACGTGGCCGTGTATGGCCATTTTTTACAGGTGAGCGCGGGCATTATGAAATCGCCGCTGCAAATGCAAATAATGCGCTAGATGATAAAAAACAAAGCGAGATCAAAAACAGCTATGTTAAAGGCTTAGAGCAATTTGCTAATAGCGGAATGATGCTACCTGAGCAAGTATGGGATGGCGTAGGCGTAAATAAAGCAGGTTATGAGTTAGGCGAGGGCACAAACTCAGCAACACCTTTAGCATGGACACACGCAGAATACATTAAGCTTGTGCGCTCACTCAGTGATAAACAAGTTTGGGACTATTACCCTATAGTTGCCGAATCGCTTAAAGACTAATATATAATACCAATTCGCTTAATTAAGTGAGCTATTTTGAGGCAGGAAAAACGTGTTGTTAGCTAGGCAAAAAATTCGCTATTTAGTTGTTCTCGGCAATTGCTCCTGCATTGCTCTACCTTCTGCATCCATGCAGTCGTAAATGAGGGTTTTTTAACGCAGTTAGCGACACGTTTAGCCCCGCAAAATGATTAAGTATTATTGCGGATTGGTATAAAATGCTGTAGTTATTAAAAAAGGCTTCTAAATTTATTTAGGAGCCTTTTTATTATATTGAAGTCTTATTAGTATATTTAAAGTTTAACTGCTACTTTTTCGAGAAATTAATACAGGTGGAAGTAGGGTACTTTGTACTTCTTCACCACGTATCAGTTTTAATAAGTTCTCTACTAGCATTTGCCCTGCAACAGTGGTGTTTTGCTCTATCGTCGTCAGCGGTGGGTTTACATAACTAGCAATGGCTATGTTATCAAAGCCGACTACGGCTACATCTTTTGGTACATTGATATTAGCTTCTTTAAGCGCCCGTATTGCACCAATAGCAATTAAGTCGCTTGCGGCAAATAAGGCGTTAAATTTAATATTATTAGCGATAAGCGAGCGAGTAGCGTGATACCCAGATTCTTCAGTGGATATAGCGTTAGCCATTTTACGTTCATTTATTTTAACATTGTTAGCCAATAGCTCGTCTTTAAACCCCTGAAAGCGACTAAAAAATTCGGGGCTGTGATCAGATGCATCACCAATAAAAGCGCAATCAGTTCTGCTATGAGCAATAAAGTGCTCAGCGGCAAGCTTACCGCCACCGTAGTTGTCACAACAAACAGTTAAATCGGGTCGATTATCGACGGTTGCCCCCCAACAAACAAACTTAGTGTTTTGTTCAAGTAAGGTGCTAAATTTTGGTTGGTAATCAATGTAATCGCCATAGCCGAGTAAAATAATACCATCAGCTCTGTGGCTATCTTCGTAGTCTGCTTGCCAATCTGCACTAGCCGATTGAAATGAAACTAATAAATCGTAACCTTCTTTAGCGCAAGCACGGGTAATGCTGCCAAGCATGGCTAAAAAGAAAGGGTTAATTTGTGATTCGTCAGAAGTGGGGTCTTCAAATAAAAGTAATGCAAGCGTACTACTTTGCTGAGTGCGTAAGTTACTGGCATTTTTATCAACTTTATAATTTAGTTTTTTAGCTATATCAAAAACACGCTTACGTGTTTCTTCATTAACAAGATGGCTGTTACGTAAAGCGCGAGATACAGTTGATTGAGATACCCCTGCATAGTGGGCAATATCAAATGAGGTGGCTTTACCTTTCATCGTTACAACTTAATTAGTTTGATAAATAATTGTGTCATTTTCGTTTATTAATGAATAATTTCAAGCTTTTTGTGAATTAACGTATATTTTTATTGATAAACGGCTGACACCGGTGTCATAATGTCAATGTTTTATCATTTTGTTGTCAAAACGTATTCGCTGTCTATATCTTTATAGGCAGCATTTTTTACTGTGATAGCTACTTTGAGGTGATAGCTCAAAGTATAAATAACAATGGTACACCATTGTAAAATAATAAGCATGAGTCGCTTAACAAAAGAGATAATACTATGAGCCCAAACGCTTCTGCACAATTTGATCCCATCTTAGTTGCTGATGTTGGCGGCACTAATGCCCGCTTTGCTTTAATCACTGCTTTTAATGAACACACCAACCAATTTGTAATAGAGCACATTAATATTTTCCCTAGTGCTAATTTTGGCTCACTTCAAAGTGCGCTTGAGCAATATTTACAAACAGTCCCGCATATTACACCTAAACGCGCATGTTTAGCCGTTGCAGGCCCAATCAAAGCCGGGCAAGTGCATTTAACTAATTTAGGTTGGCATTTTAGCGTCAGTGAATTTAAAACTCATTTTGATTTACAACAACTAGAAGTCATAAACGATTTTGCTGCCTTTGCATACGCCGCCCCGTATTTAGATCCTAAACAAAATGTCATTGTTAAATCGGGTCAAGCTGATGATAATGCAAACATTGGTGTTATAGGTCCAGGTACTGGTTTTGGTGCCGCGTGCTTAGTTAGAACGTCGCAATCTACCGCTGTTTTAAGTTCTGAAGGGGGGCATATATCGCTAGCACCTGTTAATGAGCTCGATACCTTATTATTAAATGAATTACGCAAAGATCATCCTCATGTTTCTATCGAAACTGTATTTTCAGGCCCTGGCATTGCGCATTTGTACAAGGCCATGGCTGCGGTTAAGGGTGTAACAGCTAAGAATTTAGATGCTGCGCAAATAAGTAGTCTAGCAAATAGCGGTGAATGTGCTGTTTGTGATGCAACGCTTAACCAATTTTGTGATTGGATTGGCAGCGTAGCCGGCGATTTAGCCGTTGTTTACGGCGCTTTAGGCGGATTATTTATTGGTGGTGGAATACTGCCTCGTATGCAAGCAAGACTTCTAGAGAGTCGTTTTGTTGAACGATTTTCTCAAAAGGGTATTATGTCGCAGTACGCAGGACAAATCCCTGTAACACTTGTAACACAAGACAATATACCGCTTATCGGCGCTGCTGCGTGTTTACACAATAGCAAATAGGGCTTTGGCCTTATTGGTTGTATTTGGATAATGGATAGATGAAAAAAGTAACCATAAATAGTGTAGCAAGCCATGCTGGGGTTTCTAAAAAAACCGTTTCGCGTGTTTTAAATAATGAGCCTAATGTAAGTGCCGCCACCCGAGAAAAGGTACTCGCGGTATTTAAAGAACTCGATTACACACCTAACCCTATTGCGCGTGGTCTTGCACAAAATCGTAGTTTTATTATTGGTTGTCTTTACGATAATCCCAGTAAAAGTTACATCACTCGGGTGCAAACGGGCGCTTTAGAAGCATGCAAAGAAAATAACTATAACTTATTGATACACCCTTGTGAGTTTCGTGGTGAAGCCCTTATAAATAATATTGAGCAATTACTACAGACTTCTCGATTAGATGGCATTGTATTAACACCTCCTTTTGGTGATTTTGCCGAGCTGGTTTCATTTTTAAAATCTAAAAAAATCCCTTACGCAAGAGTTGCATCGGCTTTACTTCAAGATGACTCAATTTCTGTGCGTAGCAACGATGAGCAAGGCGCATTTGAAATTACCGAGCATTTAATTAGTCTTGGTCATAAATCAATTGCGTTTATTAAAGGGCACCCCGATCACAGTGCCACGCAACAGCGTTTTAAAGGCTACAGACGTTCACTTGCAAGCCATGGAATAGAGTTTGATGAGCGCTTAGTAGAGGAGGGTAACTTTAGTTATCACTCAGGTGTCGACAGCGCGCGCAGTATTTTAGACTTATCACCTAGGCCAACAGCTGTATTTGCATCAAATGATTACATGGCGGCTGCGGTGTTAAAATTAGCTACCCAGCGCCAATTAAAAGTACCTGATGATATTTCTATTGCGGGCTTTGATAACGCACCTATTGCACGTCATATTTGGCCTGGTTTAACGACTATTGCACAACCGGTTGAAGAAATGACAAAACAAGCCGTAACGCAGCTTATATCTCACATAGCTCAGCCTCAAGAACAACCATACCAAGTAACGCTTGAATCGCGCTTAATTACACGTGAGTCAACCGCAGCTGTAAAATAGTAAGCTAAAAGCACTTTCACAGTAGCCCGAATATGAGTGACGCTTATTCGGGCTTTTTTTTGCTCTGAACTTGCTAAAATATACTTTGTGCCTAAAAATCAAATAGGTCATTATTCGGTCATGTTAAAATATTAAACTATTTTTGTTACCTAGGGTTGACACCGGTGTCATTGCTATGCGTTAATACAGTGACACCGGTGTCAGGGTTGTTGTGAGAGGCTCCCTGGTAGCGTACCTTTGAACGGGTAAATCAAAGATGCTCAGTACAGTTATTTACGTGGAGTCTGTAGTTGCTACTGAGCCTTTATCCTCTAACTAATAGAGATGAGTTAAATTATGTTACATCCTCGTATTCAAGAAGTTACCCAGCGCGTTATCGAGCGCAGTAAAAATACCCGTCAAGATTATTTAGAACGTATTTCGCACACAAAAAAACAAACAAGAGTTCGTGCCGGTTTAGGTTGCGGAAATATAGCCCATGTTATGGCTGCTTGTAGCAGTGATGACAAAGCGCGCTTAAAGGCTGATGAGCAGCCAAATCTTGCTATTATCAACTCATATAACGATATGCTTTCGGCTCATGTGCCATACAAAGATTACCCAGATTTAATTAAAGACATTGCTACCAAATTCGATGCTACAGCACAAGTTGCTGGTGGCGTTCCTGCAATGTGTGATGGTGTTACGCAAGGGCGTGACGGCATGGAACTTTCGCTTTTTTCTCGTGATGTAATTGCTATGTCAACGGCTATTTCTCTTTCGCACGATGTGTTTGATGGCGTTTTTTGTTTAGGCGTTTGTGACAAAATAGTCCCGGGTTTATTAATTGGTGCATTGTCGTTTGGTCATTTACCTGTGTTCTTTTTACCAGCAGGCCCAATGCAGTCAGGTATTCCTAATAAAGAAAAAGCACGTATTCGTCAAAAATTTGCACAAGGTTTAGTAAGCCGTGAAGACTTATTAGAAGCTGAAAGCGCGTCTTATCACAGCGCAGGTACTTGTACGTTCTACGGTACTGCAAACTCAAACCAAATGTTAATGGAAATAATGGGCTTACACCTTCCAGGTAGCTCGTTTATTAATCCTTACACTGAGCTTCGCGATGGTCTTACAGGTAATGCTGTAGAAACTATGCTTAAGCAACTTACAGATGATAAAGAAAGCCCATGTTTAGCTGATGTGATCAGCGAAAAAACGATCATAAACGGCTTAGTAGGCCTGCTTTCTACAGGTGGTTCTACTAACCATGCAATTCATATTGTTGCGATAGCAAAAGCTGCGGGCATTCAGGTTACGTGGAAAGACATGTCTGATTTATCAGAAGTTGTACCACTGCTTACACGTATTTACCCTAATGGTTCAGCTGATGTAAACCACTTCCAAGCAGCTGGCGGTATGGGTTTCTTAATGCGAGAGCTAGCAAGCGCTGGTTATTTACACACAGACGTTAAAACAATGCTAGGTGATGGTTTAGCGCCATACATGACAGAGCCTCGTTTAGATAAAGACGATAGCCTGATCATGAGCAACTCAACCGGCCCAACTAAAGTTAAATGGGTAGATTGCCCAGCAAACTCACACGATGAAGAAGTACTTCGCCCAGTGAGTAACCCATTTAGTAAGCAAGGTGGTCTGCAACTTCTAACGGGTAACTTAGGTAAAGCCGTTATAAAAGTGTCAGCAGTTGCTATTGAACATCAGGTTGTTACTGCTCCTGCAAAAGTATTTAGCTCACAAAGTGCTTTGCAAGATGCATACACGCGTGGCGAATTAAACCAAGACTTTATTGCCGTGCTAAAAGAGCAAGGCCCTAAAGCGAAAGGTATGCCAGAGCTACATAAATTAACGCCAGTAATGGCAACGCTTCAAGATGAAGGCTTTAAAGTAGCCATTGTTACTGACGGTCGTATGTCGGGTGCATCAGGTAAAGTACCAGCTGCTATTCACTTAGCACCAGAGGCAGTAGAAGGCGGCATTATTGCTAAAATCCGAGAAGGTGATTTAGTGACACTTGATGCGCCAAACGGAATATTAAAAGTACACGTTAGCGACGAAGAACTTGCTAAACGTGAAGCAGAACTTAGCCTGCCAAGTGCCACATTTGGTACAGGTCGCGAATTATTTACTGGATTTAGAAATATCGTAAGCAGTGCCGATTTAGGCGCGAGTGCTTTTGGACTTGAATAAATATTAGCCATACTGGGTAATGAGGAACAAGTAATGAGTATTGAAAAAATCTTAGCATCGGCACCCGTAGTGCCAGTGGTTGTAATCGAAAAATTAGAAGATGCAGCACCACTTGCAAGAGCGTTATATAACGGTGGCTTAAAAGCCTTAGAAATAACACTACGTACACCTATTGCTGCAGAAGCTGTAAAGCTGATGAAAGCAGAAGTACCTGAAGCCTATGTAGGTACTGGTACGGTAGTAGATAAAGCAAGTTTTGATCTTTCGGTTGCCGCAGGTGCAGATTTTATGGTGAGTCCAGGTGTGAGCGATGAGCTTATTGCTTTGGCTAAAACATCAGATATACCATTTTTACCAGGCGCTGCAACTGCAAGTGAAGTTATGCAACTTGCGTCGCACGGTTTTAAGTATTTAAAATTCTTCCCAGCAGAAGCTGCAGGCGGAACAGCCATGCTTAAATCAATCGGTGGCCCATTACCACATATTACTTTTTGCCCAACTGGCGGCATTAGCTTAGCAACCGCACCTAATTATTTAGCGCTTAATAACGTTATATGTGTTGGTGGTACGTGGATGCTAGATAAACAACTAATTGAAAATAAAGACTGGCAAGCAATTGAAGCGCTTGCTCGCCAAGCAAGTGAACTTAAATAGGAGTCTAAAATGATTAATGTAGCAATTAACGGTTACGGCCGTATCGGTAGAAATGTTTTACGTGCACTTTATGAGTCAGCTCAAAACAGCGAAATTAAAATTGTAGCAATTAACGATTTAGCACCTGCTAACGTTAATGCACATTTAACGCAGTATGACTCAGTTCATGGTCAATTTTCTAAAAAAGTAACACTTGAAAATAACACGATGCTAATTGACGATGACGTAATTACGTTAACGCAAGAGCGTGACCCTGCAAATTTACCGTGGAAAGCACTAAACGTAGATATCGTTTTAGAATGTACTGGTTTTTTCACTAAACGCGAAGATGCAGCTAAACATATTACTGCAGGCGCTAAAAAAGTAATCGTTTCTGCTCCAGGTAAAGATATGGATGCAACAGTGGTTCATGGTGTAAATAGCGATGTAATTAACGCTGATAGCCACATCATCTCAAATGCTTCTTGTACTACTAACTGTTTAGCACCGCTTGCAAAAGCAATTAACGACACAGTAGGTATTGAAAAAGGTAGCATGACTACTATTCATTCTTATACGAATGATCAAAATTTATCTGACGTATACCACCCAGATCTATATCGTGCTCGTAGTGCAACTCAATCTATGATCCCAACTAAAACAGGTGCTGCGGCAGCTGTTGGTTTAGTATTACCAGAACTTGCTGGTAAATTAGACGGTATGTCGGTACGTGTACCAACAATCAACGTATCTTTAGTTGATTTTACGTTTATTACTAAGCGCGATACGACTGCAGAAGAAATCAATGCAATCATGAAAGAAGCGTCAACGGGTTCAATGAAAGATATTTTACAATATAATGAGCTTCCGCTTGTTTCTATCGACTTTAACCATAACCCTGCGTCATCTATCTTTGATGCAACGCAAACTAAAGCCGATGGCAATCTAGTAAAAGTAATGGCTTGGTACGACAACGAATGGGGTTTCTCAAACCGCATGTTAGACCAAGTTAAAGCATTAGGTGCATTTTTATAAGCCCTAGTGTTGTAAAGTTTTAGCTTTATCCAACCAAGCCACGCATTGCGTGGCTTTTTTGTGTTTGGCTTATCTGTATATTTGCAACTTATACCAATCTGCATAAATCTTTGATCAATTTAACGAATTAAATTTCACTATAACGTCGTTAAAAATTTTTTATTTACGACTGCATGGATGCAGGAGGTAGAGCAATGCAGGGAGCAATTGCCGAGAACAACTAGATACAAAAATTTTTGCCTAGTTATAGCGTAATTTTCTTAACGTTAAATAGACCCCGTATATAAGCAGATTGGTATTAGACTATGGAGGGAACTATTTATATTTTTTAACCCCTAAATTTTGTTAATATTGGGGCATGGAAATCTCGTTATATTTAAACGACGCAAGGAATAATAACAATGATCAAAGCTTTATCACGAAAAATATTTCGCACAAATCATCTACAAATAGGTGAGGGGAACATAAGTGGCTACATAGCCTGCTTTTTAGCAATACTGAGTTGCTTAGGCGTATTAGCGTTTCACTTTCCTGAATACTTAACCACACCAGAGCTGAGAAAAAGCTACAGTGTCGATTTTTTACGTCAGCTTATGTTTGTATCATTATTGGTCTCGGGCAGTTTAGGGCTACTTAACTTTGTACGTAATACCAATAAGCGTTTAGGGGCTACAGCGTGGTTTTTTATTATATTGTCAATTATGTTTGGCGGACCAAACGTTGAGGTAAACGAGTTTGCAAGCGACACGCCTTACATAGGGCTCGATTGGTTTATTTTAGATTTACTCGGCTCAACGCTTATATTTATTGTGATTGAAAAGCTACTACCACATCGTAAAGATCAAAAAATATTACGTAGCGAATGGCGAGGCGATTTAAACCACTTTTTTGTAAATCATTTAATTATTGGTTTTGTATTACTCGTTACTAACCATTTTGTACATTATGGCTTTGGCTGGGCTGTATCATCTACAGTACAAGGTTATATAGAGCAAACACCATTTGTAGTGCAGCTGTTTTTAATAATACTCGTGGCTGATTTAATGCAGTATTGGGTGCATCGCGCATATCACGAAGTTCCTTTATTATGGCGTTTTCATGGTGTACATCACAGCGCCAAAGAAATGGATTGGTTAGCGGGCTCTCGCCAGCATATTCTTGAAATACTCGTTACTCGCAGCTTAGTGCTCACGCCCATATTTGTACTTGGGTTTTCACAGCAAATAATTAGTTTGTACGTCATTATTGTGGGTTTGCAGGCTGTGTTTAATCATGCAAATGTACGTGTGAAATTTGGTTGGCTAAAATACTTTATGGTTACACCGCAGTTTCATCATTGGCATCATGCGTCAGATAAAGCCGCGATTGACCGCAACTACGCTGCGCACTTTTCGTTTTTAGACTACGCGTTTGGTACTGCTGTTAAAGGTCAAACAGAGTGGCCAAAAGCATACGGTGTAGTCGGGGATTACATGCCGATAGGTATGCTTAAACAACAGGTTTATCCGTTTAAGCGCACTAAATAAATTCGAATGTTCGAATAAATACACAATATAAACTAAAAGGGAGCAACGCGTTATATGCTGCTCCCTTTTACAATTTATTTAATTAATATTGAGTTATATATTTAGATCTTCTAATAACTCAGTAAATATAGGCCTTTGATTTAATACAGGTTGCATAGCGCGTTTTGCCATATCGGACATTTTATCAAATAGCTCACTTTGCCTATCATCGCCGGTAACCGTGCCTAATAAGTCTTCAATTAAACAGCCGAAGGCTCTTACTTCTATAAGCTCTAACTGCTTTTGTTGATACTCACTTAGTATTGTTAAATTAGTTGCCGCACCAAAATCACCAAACAAAACATCATGGTCTTGGTTAATCATAGTGTTATGCGCATAAATGTCGCCATGACTTACTTTACGAACATGTAAGTGATGCAGTGTACTTACCATTTGCTGTGCAATTTTTAAAATAGCATGAGTTGAGTAATAGCAATCATCATTAAAGGTATCACGCGTACAAGTTTCGAGGCTTGGAGGCAGGCCTAAATTAGCAAAGCTTTTATCTATTAGCTCCATCACTAAACCCAGCTGATCACTTTGTTCAATGTAGGCAAGTACTTTAATTAAATTACCGTGATCGCCAGCTTGTAAGCAGCAATTTACTTCATCAAGCGGGTAGCCGTCGCTGGTAATTGCACCCTTGAATAACTTAATTGCTACAGAGTTATCAGCCGATTTTGCTAAATGAATAACGCCCGAGGCACCTTGACCAATAACATGGCTAAGTGTGTAATCGTTAAGAGGCTTATTTTCTAAGCTGCACTTTGTAAGGCACTGGGCTTTATTAAAATCGTTACCGGCAAACGCAAGCCAAGCAAGTTTAGGCAGTTCAAAAAGCCAGTCGTCTACGTGTGTTAAGTTATTAGCAGAGAGCCTAACAAGCTCAAGGTTTTTACACTGCGCGATGCTACTTGGCAGCTGCTTAAGTTGATTGCCCGCAAGCGCGAGCTTTTTAAGCTGTGTAAATTGGCCAAAGGTTTGAGGCAGCTCAGTAATATTGTTGTCGGTTAGTATGAGCCATTCAATATTTTTTGGTAAACAATAATCACTAAACTCAGTTATTTGGTTCCCTTTAAACGCAACCATTATCAGAGCAGGGCATTTGGCTAAAACCGCAGGAATATGCTTAAACTGATTAAACGATAAAAACACACGCTTAAGGCGTGTTAAGCAGGCAAATTCATCAGGTAGTGTTGATAAGTTATTATTTGATAAATCGAGCACTTCAAGCGTATCAGCTAAGCTAAAAATTTCTTCAGGAAATGTGGTTAGCTCTTCTACTAATTGCAGGTGAGTAGCACCAACAAGCTTGCCACTTTTAAGCTCTTTAAGGGAGTTCATATATTTATACCACGTTCTAAAAATGAAAAAGCCAACATAGCTGTTGGCTTAAAGTCGTTCTAACTTACTAAATTGTTCTTTAGAATTGCGCGTTATGGTAAACGTTTTGTACATCGTCGCAATCTTCTAACATTGCTAAAAAGCGTTCCATAACTTCAACGTCTTCGCCTTCAATCGGCGTTTCAATTTGTGGCACAAAGCTAATTAAGTCTTCGTCAAATTCAGTCACGCCCATTTCTTCAAGCGCTGTTCGTGTGTTGTTGTACTCTGTGTGAGGAGCAAAAACAGTAACTTTACCGTCATCTACTTCTACGTCAGTTACATCAACATCAGCCATCATAAGGGCTTCAAGTACTGCTTCGTCGTCATCACCGTCAAATACAAAAATAGCAAGGTGATCAAATAAATGTGAAACAGAGTTTTGAGCGCCAATTTTAGCATTTGCTTTAGTAAAGCAAACACGTACATCAGCAAAGGTACGTTTGTTGTTATCTGTTAAACAGTCAACAATAATCATACAGTTACCTGGGCCGTAACCTTCGTAACGAGTTGCTGAGTAGTCTTCACCGCCGCCGCCTTTTGCTTTGTCTATTGCGCGGTCAATAACGTGTGCTGGAACTTGGTCTTTTTTAGCGCGTTCAATTAAACGACGTAATGATAAGTTACCATCTGGATCTACACCGCCGTTTTTAGCACAAATATAAATTTCTTTACCGTACTTAGAATAAACTTTAGTTTTAGCACCCGCAGTCTTAGCCATTGAATCTTTTTTGTTTTGGTAAGCTCTTCCCATCTGCGTTTCGCCTTAATATATGTAAATAATAGAATAAAATTATAGTGTGTATTCTAAAGGTAAATGCATTCAAGGGCTAGTAAGTATTAAGCTGTAGCGTTTAAAAACCATCTAAAGTGCATTTTATTGAGGCGTTTTTGCGCTGATTTAAAGAAGGTTTAAGAGCAAATTCCATCCAATAAAAAGGCAACTCATTTAATGAGTTGCCTAAAGAGTAATAAAATTAAACGAGACTAATTAAAGCCCCATGTTACTTACCAAATACGCACACGTTCATCTTCAGGAAGATATAACGCATCGCCTGGTTTTACATCAAACGCTTTGTACCATGCATCGTGGTTACGTGGTGCTTGTGCTCTAAAGCGACCTGGGGCATGTGTGCCACCACGAAGTTGGTTAAGCATACTTTGTTCAGTACGTTTTTCTTTCCATACTTGTGCCCACGCAAGGAAGAAACGTTGATCGCCAGTCACACCATCAATAACAGGCGCTTCTTTACCATTTAAACTTAGCTTATAAGCATGATAAGCCATCGACAAACCACCCACATCACCAATGTTTTCGCCAAGGCTATTTCGACCATTAACAAAGTTACCTTCGATTGGCTCGTATTTACTGTACTGGGCAGCAAGTTGATCGGCTTTTTTGTCAAATGCAGCGCGGTCAGCATCAGTCCACCAGTTTCGTTGAATCCCGTTTTCGTCTGATTTTGAACCTTGGTCGTCAAACCCATGACCCATTTCGTGACCAATTACAGCGCCAATACCGCCATAGTTTACAGCCGGATCGGCATTTGGATCGAAAAACGGCGGTTGTAGAATTGCAGCCGGAAATACAATTTCATTAAACGAGCTATTGTAGTAAGCGTTTACGCGTTGTGGCGTCATGCCCCAGCGGTTACGATCTGTTTTTTGTAGCTCTTTTTCAACACTTTCTGCGTGGAAAAACTCACGCATGTTTTTCACATTACCGATTAAATCGTTTTTGGTAATGCTTAAACCGTCATAAGACTGCCAAGCATCGGGATAACCAATTTTTGGTACAAATGCAGCGAGCTTAGCGCGCGCATTTACTTTAGTGTCATCGCCCATCCACTCTAGGCTATCAATACGTTCACCAAGGGCTGTACGAAGGTTTTCAACCAGCTCAGACATTTGCTGTTTTGATGATTCAGGGAAGTAACGTGCTACGTATATTTTACCAATAGCAAAACCAAGAGAGGTCGTGCCCGACATTTCACTGATTGCACGCTTCCAACGAGGGCGAGGCTCTTGCTGTCCGTTTAGTTCTTTACCAAAAAAAGCAAAGTTAGTATTAAATACGTCCTCTGATAGTAAACCCGCGTTACCGCTAATAGCGTGATACGTTAGGTAGTCTTTCCATACATCAATATCTTCTTGATTGATTAGCTCAATCATCGCTTTTATTGGCTCAGGCTGAGATACATTTAACTGAGGTACTTTATAACCTGTTTGCGCAAAGTATAAATCCCAGTTAAAGCCAGGATAAGCAGTGCTTAAATCGGCACGTTCAACTTGGTTAAGGGTTAAATCGCGATTACGGCGCTTTTCACGAGGCCAATGACCTTGTGCAATTTTAGTTTCAAGGTCAACAATTGCTTGAGCACGCTCAGTTGCATTTTCAGTTCCTGCAAACTCAAGCATGTCAGCAATGTGTGTAACATAGGCTGCACGCATTTTAACAAAGCGCTCAGCGTCTTCAAGGTAGTAAGAGCGATCGGGTAAGCCTAAACCACCAGCACCTAGCGACATTTCATATTTGTTAGGATCTAAACGATTAAACCACATGCCGCCACCCAAAGGGGCTTTATTACCGGTTAACCAAGACTTACCAAACATTTCAGCTAAATCGTCAGTCGACGATATATCACTAATTTCACTTAATAATGGCTTGATAGGCGCTACACCTAGTTTATTAAGTGTTTCGGTATCCATATAGGCGTTGTAAAAATCTGCAACGAGTTTTTCTTCTGTGTTTAAATCTTTACGTGCTGCTATTTTTTCAATAATAGCTTTAACATCGCCTTCACTGCGCTCAGCTAACCCTGAAAATGCACCGTAGCGGGTTTTATCTGCAGGCATTACGTAGTTGTCATACCATGTGCCACTGGCATACATAAAAAAGTCATCGCCTGGTTTCACGGCTTCGTTACGGGCTGTTAAATCAACACCAAAACTACCTAATTCTGCTTTTTCTGCCACTGTTGCTGTGGCTACTTTAGGTTGTTGCTCGTCTGTTTTTGTTGTTTGCGGCTCTGAACAACCGGTAATAAATGTGGCAGCTAATGCTGCGGCAATTAAACTCTTTTTCATTATGTTCCCCTGAGGAGCTTTTTCGATTCAAATAGATGAGAATCATTTTATTATTACGAATATTTAACTTATCGATTGTTATTGATATTAATCAGACAAACAAATCTTTTGAGGTGAATCACCACAGCGCTCGATAAAGCTAATATTAAGCAAAAGCAGGGCACAAGTATGGGATAAACTTCTATCTATTATGATTAATAATTTCATCATATTTGACCATAATAAGAGCTGCGAGTGATCTTTATGAAGGCGATGAATGATAGTAAAAAATAAAAGAGCACTAATGAAATTAGTGCTCAGTAAAGGTTAAATAATATTATGTCTATTAAAAATTATATCTAGCGGTAAAGCGAATACTTCTTGGAGCTTGATACCCCGTTGGTGCTAAGAAGTTTGGATTCACATCATTACTACCCTGAGATAAGTCTTTTGTTTGATTATATTCAGTCACTTTATCTAGATTAAGCAAGTTGAATACATCCATTTTTAGCGTAAGCTTATTATCTGCCCAATCTGGAACATAAGTAACACCAGCATCGAGCATGTAACTCCAGTCGGTACTCCCATAATCACCACGATTAGTTAGTTCTCCACCACAATAAAAACTTGAAGCACCGTAACGCTTAAAGTTAGGCTCATCATAAACGGTAGAGCCGTTACCTTTTTCCATATCATCGGTTGTAATGTAACCATTACAACTAAGAGGCGTGCCTGACATAATATTCATATTTGCAGTTAAAGTAATTTCTTCTGTTACTTTATAAGCACCATAAGCTTTAAATTGATGACGACGGTCATTTGGTAAGTATCCATCAGAACCATCTTGGAATTTCTTATGATCAAAATCTTGAGTCGCCCCAGCATCTTCCTGACCAAGTGTTGAATTTACATAACCTTCAATATTACCTTCACTTTTTGAATATACGTAAGAAATATTTGTATACCAACCATCGGCAAAAGCTCTTTCTAATGTGAACTCTAGGCCTTTATAACTTCTTTTGTATTCAGGAAGATCAAAATACTCATTTGACACTGTTTGCTCTGTTACTTCTCCGTCTCCGTTAAGATCCATGAAGACTTTCAGATCTTTACCCGGATTTATTAGTAAACAGCCAGCAGTAGAACCCACATCAAAACCACCAGCAGGAGTTACCCAACCATTTTCTTCATTAGCAACAGGAATACCCTCGGCTTCAGCCCATTTAAAGAATCCGTCGTGGGCACACATATCATCCATACCATCTTGAACTTTACGGTACATAAACTTAACACCAGCAGTCCAATTATCAGAAACTTGCTGTTGATAACCTAAAATGAATTCATCTTGATGCATAGGGTCTAAATCAGCGACAGCGATAGTTCTAGGATCCGGTACTTGCAGATCGGTATAGCCAGTTCCAATTTCAGCACCAAGATTTACTGGTTCCCCTGTAGCAGGATCAAAACCATCAACATAATAAAAATGCTCCGAAGATGATTCTAAACGTGTTGCTCTAATATTTGTATTACCAGCAATAGGTATATAATAACGGCCTAAAGTACCATAAAGCTTTTTAGATGAATCCCCGTCAATATCCCAAGAAAAGCCAGTTCTAGGTGCTATTAAATCATCTGCTTCTACAAACACTTCACCATTTGCAGCATAGTTAGTAAATGTTTCATTACGGACACCAAAATAAAGAAGTAGATCATCAGTTACTTGCCAGTTATCTTCAATATAGAAAGCAGTATTTTCTACTTTAAAACTACCTGACTGAGTGTCACTAGTGCGGACGCGAACGGCTTTAGTACCTAGAGGGAGGTCAACACCATTTATACCTGTTGATGAATAGCCACCCTCACTAACATCGATGTAGCGGTAATAGTTATTACCAGTATAAGACGAACCTATTGTAAACGAAGTATATTCTTCGTTGTTATAGCCGGCTCTAATATTATGATCGCCTAAAGTATAATCAAAATCAATTTTATAACTGTTACGCTCATCACGGTCTGATTTGGCATCGAGTGCACCAATCGTAGTTTGTGATGGATTAAAGCAGCCAACATTTGTAAGTGCAGCAAATGAAACTCCAAAAGTATCATAAGCTAAAGCACATAATGCTGCGTCAGGATCTGGATTGCGCGGGTTTTTATTTTCTTCTTTATTTTCAAGTTCGCCGTACATCAGACTTAATGAAAGATTGTCTGTTAGATGACCATTATAATTAATAATAAATATGTCACCGCCATTTTCTTCTGTATAACTAGATGATTCGGTGCCATGTTTACCTGTGTAAAATTGATCTACTGAGTTTACATAATAAGTTCTATCTATTTCAGTTTCATTTTGGATATAAGTACCAGAAAGGATATGGTTATCGGTAATATACCAATCTAGAGTTACAATGCCATTTGGATTTGTAACAGAACGATTATCGCTTGTATCACGGTTATAATAATCACGATTATCATCTTGAAACTCTACGTTAGCATACATAAATAACGTATCTTCAATTATTGGCCCGCCAACTGAAAAGTTATAACTTAAGCTGTTAATATAATTATCTGAGTTATAGCCAGCGTATACAACTTCATCACTTGGTGTACGGTCAATAGTATCAATTCCAGGTTCTCTTAGGCTATCTGGAGAGTAATAAACTGCTCCACCAAACTGCCATTCATTTGTCCCTTTTTTAGTTATTACATTTGTTATTCCACCAAGAGAGCGGCCAAATTCTGCACCATAACCACCTGTCTTAACTTGCGTCTGCCCAATTGCGTCAAAAGGCAATTCAGCAAAGCTTAGTAAAGTACGTAAGCTTGTTACATCGAATCCATTTATATAAAAGCCATTTTCACCAACAGATGAGCCACCAAAAGAGGGGAGATTACCAAAGTCATCATCACCAGCTACCGTACCGGGTGTTAACAGAGCAATGGAAGTAGAATCTCGTCCTATAGGTAATAACTCAACCTGTTCTTGAGTAAAAACCATTGTTGATTCAACAGAACTTGTATCGATAGCACGAATTTTTGAACCAAAGACTTGAATTACTTCCGTACTTTGATCAAATAAAACTGAACTACCAGTACCAAGAGTTACTAAAATGTCACGTGAAATGCCATTGCTGCTTGTTACAGTATACTTACCTGTCGGTACATCTTTAAAGTTGAAGCGGCCATCAGCTCCAACAATTACATCACGGCTTAAGCCTGTGTTTTTATTTTTGAATGTAACTGTTGCGCCAGTTTTTGCTTGACCGTATATAGAGCCAGATGTATTTGATGCGGCTAGTGCAGTAGGAGCTGTGACTAAAAGTGCAGTTGATACAGCTAACGCAGATAAAGAGTGCTTAAACCGTTTATTAGTTATTTTTTTCATTTTCATCCCTAGATTGAAATCTAATAATATTAGTAACTTTTGACCTACGATAAAGTAGGTACAATTAATTTACCTTTTATTAACTTAAGGTGCAATTTTTTTAACTTTTACTGATTTAAGCTCTGCGTTTTTAGTTTAAAAAACCAATCAGGGTGAAAATAATCATAAAAATGAACTTATTTATAAGTAAATTAAAGGAGGATATATTTGTTCTAGGAAGTAGATAAATAAGGTCGAAACATTAATGTTTAAAGGTAGAGTAGTGACTAAATTATTAAGTAACTATGTAAAGGTACTAAATATCTCTGATGAGTAATTGATTTAACATCGTCTTCGCTGCGCTCAGTTAATCCTGAAAATGCACCGTAGCGGGTTTTATCTGCAGGCATTTCATCGTTGTCATACCATGTGCCGCGGGCATACATAAAAAGTCGTCGCCTGGTTTACGGCTCTGAACAACCGGTAATAAATGTGGCAGCTAATGCTGCGGCAATTAAACTCTTTTTCATTATGTTCCCCTGAGGAGCTTTTTGGATTCAAATAGATGAGAACCATTTTATTATTACGAATATTTAACTTATCGATTGTTATTGATATTAATCAGACAAACAAACCTTTTGAGGTGAATCACCCCAGTGCTTGATAAAGCTTAGATTAAGCAAGAAGTGAGCAAGTCCAAAGCGCGAGGTAAACTCACGCCTACGGTTAATGGCAGTGTGCAAATTTATCTGTAGGCGCGGCTTTACGCCGCGATTGTTTAAATTAGCTTAAAAGCGCGAAGTAAACTCACGCCTACGGTTTAATAGCGATACTTAGATGTATTCATGGGCTGGGGCTTTAATTTATCTGTAGGCGCGGCTTTATGCTGCGCTTGTTTAAATTAGCTCAAAAAGCGCGAGGTAAACTCACGCCCACGGTTAATAGCGATGTTTAGATGTATTCGTGGGCTTGGGGCTTTAATTTATCTGTAGGCGGGGCTTTATGCCGCGCTTGTTTACTATTTATTTTGCTGAAGTTCCCACATACGGGCGTATTCTCCGGCGAGTGTAAGTAACTCATCGTGCTTACCCTGTTCAATAATTTGTCCGGCTTTGAGCACAATAATGGTGTCTGCATCGGTAATAGTAGAAAGGCGATGAGCAATTACAATACTCGTATGGTTACTGGCCACTTCACGCATTGCTGCGAGTATTGCTTGCTCAGAATGAGAGTCGAGTGCTGAAGTTGCTTCATCAAAAATTAAAATAGGGGACTTTTTCAAAATAGCGCGCGCAATAGCAATACGCTGTTTTTCGCCGCCGGATACCTTTAAACCGCGCTCGCCAACCAGTGTTTTGTCGCCTTTATCAAGAGTTACTACAAAGTCTTTTAAATGCGCCATTGCAATGGCTTTATCAATTTCTGCATTGCTTGCTGATGGTCTACCGTAAGCAATATTTTCACGAATAGTGGTATTAAATAGCACAGTATCTTGCGGGACTATTGCAATGGCTTTTCGTAAACTATTAAGTGTTACTGAGTTTATTGCTTGATTATCGATACTAATTTCACCAGCGCTTACATCATAAAAACGATACAGCAGTCGGGCTAATGAACTTTTACCAGCACCACTGGCACCAACAATGGCTACTTTGCTGCCAGCTTTAACACTAAAGCTAAGATTATTAAGAATAGGGCGATGCGCATCGTAGCTAAAACTCACATTTTTAAATGTTATTTCACCTTGGCTAATATTGAGCTCTTTTGCATTAAGTGCATCGGTTATTTGTGGTTTTTTGTTAAGTAGCCCAAGCATGTTTTCAAGGTCGGTTAGCGCGCGTCTTATTTCGCGGTACACAAAACCTAAAAAGTTAAGCGGTAAAAATAGCTGAATCATATACGCGTTAATCATCACAAGTTCACCAATAGAGAGCGTACCTGCAACTACTTCGGTTGAGCCCAACCACATTAACGCGGTAATAGCACAAGCAATAATAAGTGCTTGGCCTGAGTTGAGGGCGAGTAACGACATTCTATTTTTTAAACGGGCTTTTTCCCAGTTTGCTAAAAAGGTGTCGTACGTTTTTGCTTCAAACTGCTCATTATTAAAATACTTTACAGTTTCATAATTAAGTAGGCTGTCTATGGCGCGGGTATTACTTTGATTGTCGGCAGCGTTTGCTTCTCTAATAAAACGGTTTCGCCACTGAGTAACCACCACAGTAAAGGTAATATAAATAGCAACTGCCAATAATGTAATAAGCGCAAACCAAACAGAAAACAGCGTGCCGAAAATAATCGCAACGGTCAGTATTTCAAACAAAGTAGGCACAATGTTAAACATTAAAAAACGCATTAGAAAGCTTAAGCCGCTCGTACCGCGCTCTATATCGCGGCTAATGCCACCGGTTTGCCTATCTAGGTGAAAGGCAAGCTCTAGCGAGTGCAAATGCTTAAATACTTTTAAACCAATATCACGCATTGCGTGCTCGGTTACGCGCGAAAATACAGCATCTCTTATTTCACCTAAAAATACGCTAGCAAAACGCAGCGCGCCGTACATCAATAACAATAAAGCGGGGATAACTAACAGTGGGTTAATCGACTTATCAACCGAGTCTATTATTTCTTTAAGCGCCCAAGGCATTAAAAGCGTGGCACCTTTTGCGCCTATAAGCGCCATAAGTGCAATAAAAACACGGCCTTTAAATTTTGTAAGGTAGGGCCACAGTGTTTTTACGCTTTGGCGTAAATTCATCGCGTCTGGTCGTTTTTCACTGCTTTGTCTGGGGCGCATTAAAAGTCTCAGTAAAATTAAATTAGATAGTAAATAATTAAAGGCTATTGTATTTCAAATACTAGCCCTTATATACTACGCATCCCTTATTTTAGTTTTAAAACGTGAATGTTTAAATTTAGAGTGTTTTTAACTGCCTTTTTGCTACTTGCTGCACTTTTTAGTGTGCAAAGTAATGCTATGGGCGCCTCACAAAATTTAAATATTACTGTTAGTACGCAGGTTTCGCTTACTGATATTGGCGATTTAACTAAAATACAGCCTATTACTAAATCTGTAGATACTACGCAGCATAAAAAAACGCATCAAACCGATTTTGACGCGCACCAACCAAGGTTAACTGCCAATAATTCATCATTGTTTTTGCACACTGTTCAAAGTGAGTCTGAATACGATGTTGTTTTTGAATTTTTTGCTCAAAACCTTGTTAGGCATATATTTTTAAAACCATGCGCTGTTAACCCTATACAACCTTGGTATACGCTTGTAACTAATAGTAAAAAGTCGCGCTTAAGTGGTTGGAAAGACGTTAACTTACTCTACACTGCTGTAACTACCTACCACGCTTAATTTTCCTTATTTAATTTTATTAGGTTTTAACTTTTAAAGTTTTAGCCTGCAGATTAATTGTGCTTTTAAAAAGTACGTTATCAGCTAATGGCTGATAGTAAGGATTAAAGATGTTAAGTTTTAAAAAAGATAAAAAGCCGTCTACGGCTAAGTTCAAATTAAGTTATATAGCCATGCTAATAGTATTGGTTTTATTAGCTATTAGCGCATTACCAAACCTATATCCAAATAAATCGTGGTTGCACGTAAGTAGTACGCCGCACAGCGAAAGACAATCTTTACCGAGCACTAAAACCCTAGTTACCTTTTTAAATAACCAAGGGCTTGAGGTTGAGCAGGGCTTAGATAAACAATCAACTATTAATGTACTTTTAAACGAGCCAACTAAAAGCGCTCAGGCGCAAGCGGCTATAAAAGCGCAATACCCAAACACGCAAGTTAAAATTGTTGAGCATGCAACCAGCCCAACATGGTTACAAGATTTTGGTTTATCACCAATAAAGCTAGGCCTTGATTTAAATGGCGGTGTGCTATTTGTACTAGACGTAGACTTAGATAAAGCCGTTGATGAGCAATTAGTCAGTGCGTATCAACAAGCTAAATCAATCATTATTAAGCAAAAAGCACATGGTGTAAAAGCGCAGCAAACTCAGCACGGGTTTGAAATAAACGCATTGCCTAGTGCAACCGACAAGCTAACCCCCGTTATTGAAGAGCTACAAAGCCGATTTGCTAATTTAGCCGTTGTAACAAGCAATAACGGCAACGTTAAAACTGCCAAATTTAGTTATTCAGAGCAAGGGCTAAGCAGCTTTGATAAAGAAGTTATGGGGCAAACACTTACAACTCTTCGTTCACGTATTGAAGAGTTAGGCATTACCGAAGCGGTAACACAGCAACAAGGCAAACATCGCATTCGTATAGAGTTACCGGGCGTGCAAGATCCAACCGAAGCAAAACGTATTATTGGTGCAACTGCATCGCTTGGTTTTTACCAATTAAAAGAAATTGGCGGACAAACATTTAATATGCAATCGGGTGGAACGATAAAGCTCGATCCTGTACCAATTTTTACAGGCGATCATATTAATAACGCTAATATAGGCCGCGATGATTGGGGCAAACCACTGGTACAACTTAGCCTAGACGGCCAAGGCGGGGATGCAATGTCGGCGTTTTCAAAAGCTAATATTGGTAAGCCGATGGCGACGGTTTACTCTGAGTATTCTCAAAACGCTAAAGGCGAAGTAGTTAAAAAAAGCGAAGTTATTAATGTTGCTAATATTGCTCAGCATTTAAGTTCGCGTTTTAGTATTACCAATATGAAAAGCCAACAAGCGGCAGCCGATCTAGCATTGTTACTACGTGCAGGCTCGCTTACCGCGCCTGTTACAATTGTGCACGAGCAAACAATAGGGCCAAGCCTCGGCAGCGAAAACATTAGTAATGGCCTAGCAGCTCTTATGTTAGGCATGGGTATTACGCTTGCATTTATGGCGCTTTGGTATCGCCGTTTAGGCCTTATTGCAAACGTAGCACTTATATTAAATTTAACATCGCTGGTGGGCTTAATGTCATTATTACCAGGGGTTGTGTTAACGCTTCCGGGTATTGCAGGGCTAGTACTAACCATAGGTATGGCGGTAGACACTAACGTAATAATATTTGAACGCATTAAAGAAGAACGTCGCCAAGGCCGTGCACCGTATCAGGCTATTCAAGAGGGGTATAAACAAGCCGCAAATACAATATTTGATGCCAATATAACCACCATGATCACTGCACTTATTTTATATGGCATAGGCTATGGGCCAGTTAAAGGTTTTGCCATTACACTCGCACTGGGGCTTTTAACATCTGTATTTACAGGTGTGTACGTATCAAAAGTATTAAGCCAAACGTTGTATTTAAAAATGGGTAAAAAAGCAGGAGTAAAAGCACATGCTTAACACTTTTTTGAAAGGTGAAAAGGGCACACGTTTACGTTTTATGGGTATGCTTTTAAGTGCCATTTTAGTGCTGCTATCAGTATTTACGCTTACGCAAAAAGGTTTAAATTTTGGCCTAGATTTTACCGGCGGTTATTTAACTGAGTTTACAACCAGCCAAAGTGTTGAACTAAAAGAGCTTCAATCGGTTATTGCTAAAAATCACAACGGTGAGTTTGAGCTAACCGCGCAAGGTAATAGTCATTTTCAATTAAGAGAAGCGCCAACTACATCAACTACATCAACAACAGCTAATAGCCTTGATTGGCAAAGCGCCGTTACGCAAAACGATGATATAAACGCACAGGTTTTATCGTCGGCTTATATTGGCTCGCAAGTGGGCGATGAGTTATTTGATCAAGGCTGTTTAGCAATGTTTGCTGCAATGATTGCGGTAATGATTTACCTTGCAGTTCGCTTTGAATGGCGATTAGCATTAGGCTCTGTGGTTGCGCTAATACACGATTTAGTACTAATACTTGGCTTGTTCTCGTTGTTACAACTTGAGTTTAACTTAACCGTACTAGCAAGTTTACTAGCCATTATTGGTTACTCACTTAACGACTCAATAATAGTAGGAGATAGAGTACGCGAGCTTTTACGTGTTCAATCAAACAATGTACTTAGCCCAGCGACTATTATTAATAATGCGATTAAAAGTACGTTAACACGCACTTTAATAACGTCGGGTACCACACTTGCAACAGTTGCAAGTGTTTGGCTACTTGCAGGCGCACCACTACAAGGCTTTGCTATTGCATTATTTACCGGCATTGTAGTGGGTACGTTCTCGTCTATTTGTATTGCAGCGACTTTACCGGAGCTAATGGGTTTAAGCGCTAAAAACTACGAGATTAAAGTAGATGCCCACACGCAAACATTATTAGATATGCCATAAGGTTTTAAATAAAGCACAAGCAAAGAGCTGCACCAACCAATAAACGACTCTTTGCTTGTTTAATGCTTATTTAAACCCCGCTAGTATTCCAACAAACCTTGCGGGGTTTAAAACAATGGTTTTAAGCCCCGCAAAAATGTTAAACTAACTGCCTTATTTTTTACAGCCTGTATTGTATTAATCCCCATGAATAAAGCCCACGTTATCGAACACCTTCGTTTTGCACTAGAAGCGCAGCTTACAACTGCAAAAGTAGCGGCAAAAACCGCGCACGACACCGCCACACATGAAGAAAACATAGCCGAAAACAAATACGATACCCTAGGGCTCGAAGCCGCTTATTTAGCACAAGGCCAAGCCCAGCGCGTAAACGATTGCTATAAAAGCATAGAATTGTTTGAGCCTGCCTTTAACGAAAAGCCAACCGACAAAATAGCTATCGGTTCGTTGGTATGTTTAGAAGATGATAACTCAGCCCAAAAATGGTTTTATTTAGGCCCAGCTGCTGGTGGTTTAACCGTAAACGTTAAACAGCATGCAATTGCTGTAGTAACACCCGGCGCACCAATGGGCAAGCAGTTATTAAATAAACAGATTGATGATGAAATTACGTTAACAATTGCAGGTAAAGCCCACGAATACGTGGTGGTAAAGATTTTATAAAGCTTTGGTTCTTAAGTGAAACACTATCCAGCAAAGCCATACCAACGTAATAAACTCCTACCTTTATTCATAAATTAATTGTCGGATGGCATGGCTTCGCCATTTATCCGACCTACGTCAATGCTTTTATGGCGTAACGTGGTGTGTATTTCAATTTGTACAAAGGGATATAATGAGAAGTACCCAATAGTTTAAAAATGAGCAGGGTTGACTTTAGGTGCTCCCGTTTTAATTGATTTTAGTGGTTATACAGCCTCGTTGGTTGTATTTCCCAAGTTGGCTACTCGGTGCTACTATAGTGATACATTTGTTTGGGGATTATTATGAGAGTAGAACTAGTAACAACATTGAAGCGTCAAGCAACGAAGATATTATCTGAACTTCATTCCTCTAAAGAACCTGTGTTGATAACTGAACATGGACAACCATCTGCATACTTAGTAGATGTTGATGATTATGAATTTATGCAAAAGCGTATGCAAATTCTTGAGTCTCTTGCAAAAGGAGAGCAGGCAATAAGTCGTGGTGAAACCATGTCGAATGTTGAAGCTAAAGATAAAATGTATAAATGGCTGAAATAATTTGGACTAATCCAGCTTTGAATGATCTTAACGATATTGCTGAATATATCGCATTAAGCAATTTGCAGTCAGCGAAGAAATTGGTTTCCAAAATATTTGAAAAAGTTGAACGTCTCGAACTCTTTCCTGAATCAGGGAAAAAACCAATTGAGTTAGCTAATCTAAATTACCTTGAAGTGGTCGTGAATCCTTGTCGTATATTTTACAAAAAAGATAACGATAAAGTATGTAGTGGTCAATAAAATTTGGCCACAGTTTTAGAATCTTGG